>CAYUSG010000028.1:16247-30198 GCA_964447355.1 uncultured Paenibacillaceae bacterium | reverse complement strand
ACTGTTTCCACCTAAAAAGGACCTAGCGGTGATTTTTCCGCTAGGTTTTTCTTAGAGGGCTGCCTCTTGTTGTTGAAACTGACTTTTATACAGTTGGTAATAATGTCCTTTCTGCGAAAGCAAAGATGCATGTGTACCACTTTCGGCAATCTGTCCATCTTGTATAAACAAAATTTGGTCTGCATTTCTAATCGTGTGTAAGCGGTGGGCGATGACAAAGCTGGTTCGTCCTCGCATTAACAGCTTCAGCGCCTCTTGAATTTGCATTTCTGTACGGGTATCGATGCTGCTGGTGGCCTCGTCTAGAACGAGTATCGCAGGATCAGCCAGGATAGCCCTGGCAATAGTCAAGAGCTGGCGCTGCCCGTGACTGATGTTACGACCTTCGGCAGTAAGGACGGTCTCGTACCCCAGCGGAAGTTTACGGATAAATGCGTCTGCATTAGCCTTCTTGGCGGCGTCCTCAACTGCTTCATCGCTTGCTGATAATCGGCCGTAACGTATATTGTCTCGAATCGTACCCGAGAAGACATAGGCATCTTGAAGCACCATGCCGATGTGCTTGCGAAGGACTCTTTTATCCCATTGCCTAATATCCTTCTCGTCAATGGTTATCATACCCTCTGCAATATCATAGAAGCGGGTTAGGAGATTAACGATCGTTGTTTTGCCTGCCCCTGTTGGGCCAACCAAAGCAATTAACTGCCCAGCATTAGCTTGGAACGTAACGTCTTTGAGAGCATGCTGGTCATCAGTATACTTAAAGCTAACATCATGAAAGGTCACTTCTCCTCGCATCGGTGAAATCATACGCTCTGGCTGTTCTTCATGGGCCCCATCAAATTCGCCCTGAGTATCAAGGAGGTCAAAGACCCGCTCAGCCCCTGCCACACCCGATTGAATCATATTATATTGATTGGCAAGCTGTGTCAGCGGCCAACTAAACTGTTTTGAATAGGTCAGGAAGCTGACGATGATTCCAATGGTGGCTGACCCATTCAGCGCCATCCATCCACCAACAGCTGCTATAAGAATGTAGCTGGTGTGGTTCAACATATTCATGAAGGGCCCCATTAACCCTGACAAATTCTGTGCCCGTGTAGCCGTATGCTTCAATTGCTCGTTCATGCCCTGGAAGGTTCCGGCCGCTGTCTTCTCTTGATGAAACAGCTTCACTACCTTCTGTCCGCTGATGGTTTCTTCAATAAAGCCGTTCAATTGCCCCAGAATGTGCTGCTGTTGTTTGAAGAGCTTCTGGGTTCGAGACGTAATCAGCTTTGTTATGAATAGCACCAGCGGGATGGAGAGCAAGGCTACACCCGTTAGAGGGACATTGAGGCTGAGCATCATCAGCAATGAGCCTAGAAGCATGATGACACTAGATATCATCTGAGTTATATTCAGATTCAATGCAGCGGACACATTCTCAATGTCGTTCGTCGTTCGGCTCATCAATTCACCGTGCGTTGTTTGATCGAAATACCGAACCGGCAGCTGCTGCAAATGCGAGAACACCTCGGACCTTAGCTGCCAGACGATGCGTTGAGACAGCTTGGGCAGCATGTGATTCTGAAGCCACGACAAGAAGCTTCCCAAACTGTAAATCCCGAGCAGCAGCAAGCATAAGCCGGCAAAGCCATCGAATGTCTTGGGGACAATATATTGATCTATTCCTTTACCTATCAGATAAGGACCTGCAAGTTGTAACCCCGTTGCAAGTAAGGTAGCTGCGGTAACGATGGTCAGTACAAAGGGCTGGCGTTTAAGGTACTGCCAGAGTCTTCGCAGCGTGGGCCAAGTATGCTGCGGCCGCTGTTTCTTCACGTATCCTTTATGCATAGGATGAGCCACTTAACCCACCTCCTGTTCATACTGTGAATTGTAAATATCTTGATAAATATGGCTGGTCCTGAGCAATGTGTCGTGGGTCCCTATAGCGGCTATGCGCCCTTGATCCATTACAATGATCTGATCTGCGTGCATTACCGATGAGATACGCTGAGCGATAATTAGGCAGGTGACTTCCTTCATCATACGCTGCAGCGATTGCTGTATTCTCGATTCCGTTCCTAAATCAATTGCGCTGGTGCTGTCATCCAGCATTAAGATGACTGGCTTCAAGAGGAAGGAGCGGGCAAGTGCAATGCGCTGCTTCTGTCCGCCGGATAGATTAACCCCGCGTTGTCCCAGCGTAGTGTCATATCCAGAAGGCAGCTGTGAGATGAAGTCATGTGCTTCGGCTGCTTTAGCTGCAGCAATGATATCAGCTTCGGCAGCTTCAGGGTTTCCATAGCGAATATTGTCTCGGATGGTGCCGCTGAACAAGATGGTTTGTTGTAATACCAAGCTCATCTTGCGCCTTAATTGATGTGCGTCGATTAGTCCTAAATCTACACCGTCTATGAGGATGTGTCCTCTGTCGGGCTCGTACATTCTAGCTGCCAGACTCACAAGGGTGCTTTTACCGGAGCCAGTCGATCCTAATATACCGACGGTTTGTCCAGCTTCAATCGTAACATTGATGTTATCGAGGGTCTCCTCAGTGGAGCGAGATGTATCGTACGAGAAATAGACCTCTTTAAACTCAATGCGACCACGCTGAATGTGCGGCGTATTCGAAGGGGAAGGATAGGTCACGTCGGGTTCAGTTTGAAGCACTTCCCGAATACGATCTGCGGACGCTTTATCTTTCGATAAAGTCACAATCAGCATGCCTATCGACAGCAGGGCGAACAGCATTTGGGTCATATAGCTGATGAAAGCGGCCAAATCGCCAATGTTCAAACTCCCATTATGTGTCTGTGCGCCGCCATACCATAGGACAGCTACAATACTTAGGTTCAAGATCAGAGTCATTAGAGGCATGTTGAGCGCAGCCACTCTAGCAGCACGAATACCTATATTCCTGTAATCGGTGTTAGCCTTTGCGAAGCGTGCAGCTTCAAAATCCGCACGAACAAATGACTTAATGACACGAATACCACTTGTGTTTTCTTGTAAGACGGTATTCACCTGATCCAGCTTGGACTGCAACGTAGCAAACAACGGTGTAGACATGCGGAGTAATACAATTAGAATAAGCATAAATAACGGCAATGACAGCGCAAGAATAAGAGAGAGCCGTGGACTAATAACGATCATCATAACGACACTGCCTATCAGAAGAAACGTGTTTCGTACTAATACACGTAGAGACATCTGAACCAGCTGCTGCAGCTGGGTGACATCCCCGGTTAAACGTGTGATGAGGGTGCCGGTCTCAAATTCGTCTAGCTGCCGAAAGGAAAGCGTCTGTGTTCTTTCAAACAACATGAGCCGCAGATCAGTACCGAAGCCTTGGGAGGCTTTGGTTGAGAAGTAGGTGCAGCCCGCCCCTGTGATGAGGCCTACGATAGCAATACCGAACATCAAGATGCCAGATTCACTGATGAAAGCCAGATCCCCATTTTGGATCCCCTCGTTGACGATATCAGCCATAAGTTTAGGCTGCAGCAAATCCATAGAAACCTCTAGTATCATCATCAATGGGGCTAAACAGACAGCCACCCAATAAGGCTTTAACAAAAAACGTAATTTCAACATGGTGTACACCTCTATACCTATTTGAGTTCTAATATACACCTTGCATCTAAAATTGACAATGAGAATCGTTATCATATACAATGAAAGGTAAGGTTTAAGGAGGGATTACGAAATGAAGCTTTTAAACTCTGTTCCCCAGCAGGTTCTAGTCATTAAACAGATCGAGGCATTAGAGAAGGAACTTCATGCAGGGTTTCAGCTTCAGCCTTCATCGCAAATCGTCTTTGGATTTGTTATGAAGCAATCGGTTTTAGTAAAAATGAAGCATGATGATCATACATACGTCAAGGAGTTAACACAAGGTGAATTATTTTTTATACCCTCATTTGTCCGGTGTTCAATAACGAGTGCTTCTGAGGATTGCGCCTCTATGATGTTGTTTTATTGTTTAATACAAGCGGATTCTGAGGGGGGGCCGTCGATCTTTAAGGCTGGTAGCGTTAAGCCAGGCCAAACAGGGATTTATCATGTTCGCATGCCGCAGGTGAGGCAGTGGGTGGATGAGATCATGAATGAGCAGTCAGCGGGCTCTGCTGCTTTTGAATTTCAATTGCAGAGTTACGTCTATGCCATGGCAGCTGCGCTGATTCAAGCGGGTGAACAGTCTGCCCAGACGATGCGTGAACCCGAGAAGGATATGATCGATTATGTTCTGCGTACGAAGCAATATATGCTTAAGCATTACAGCGAACCGATGGATATGGAGGAACTAGCCCACCGTTCGGGTGCGAGTGCCTCTCGATTCTATCAGAGCTTCAAGAAATACACGGGTTTAAGTCCGCTGAAGTTCATGAATACCGTCAGGCTCAACGAATCATTACAGCTTCTAGCTAACGCTGCAACTACAATTATGGAGGCTGCTCATACCGTCGGCTATTCAGATGAACTGTACTTTAGCAGAGTATTTAAGCGTCAGATGGGTATTTCACCGTCTCAATATAAAGTGGCAGCCAGCAAACGCATTGCCAATTTGTGCCCCGTGTTCCAAGGGGACTTTTCCGTTTTGGGGATCTCGCCTATTGTATCTTTGCAAAGGGGATGGAAGGATAACCCAGACCGTTATATGGACGAAATCAAACAGGTGCAGCCTGATATCATCTTCACCTCGCCAGTTAACCCAGAGATTTATGAACAGTTGCAGCACATCGCGCCCGTTATCGTAATGAAGTGGAAAGGGGTGCCTTGGAAGGAGAGGTTAATTCAAATCGGGGATACATTGGATCTAGGCTCGGTGGCCGTGAGGTGGCTGCATTATTTTGACCAGAAGAAAGAGAATGCCAGACAGCTTATTCAGCGTCAGATGGGCAGGCAGCCGTACCTTCTGATTGCCGCAGCAGCAGAGCAGTACCGCGTATTTGGCTTACAAATGAACAAGATGAAAGATTTGTTCTACGATGATTTGGGATTAACGCCTCCCGATTCGGTCCATGGCTTCACTTATAAAGATGCGTTCTCCCTTGAGGAACTGGTTGAACTTGAATGTGAGAATGCCGTATTCTTGCTTCCAGATACCGCACTTCAAGGCGGTGCTGACAAGCTGACGGACGAGTGGAGGTTGCTGCATAAGCTTACGCGAAAGCAGAGAGTGTTCATTATTCATTATCAGGAATCGTTACTGTATAACCCCGCCGTTCATGAACGGTTAATTGATCAAATTGTAGATCAACTGCTGCGGCTGTCATAATGAAAAATCCATGTGAGAAAAACGAAAAGTCCATTCATTTGCCGTGCATTTCCTGTACAATAAGCTTTGTTGATAATGATTATCAATATTGAAGAAGAAACAAGTCTTACTGTATTTAGCATATTGAACATCACGAATCCTATTTTTTTTGATATCAAATGAGAATGATTATCTTTGTTAGTATAAATAGGAATCAGTTAGGAAGGATTATGAAGAAGCGATATTTAGCCATTTTATTGATTCTATTGTCCATTACCTCCTTATTCGTAGGAGTTAAAGATCTGACACCGTTAGATCTGTTCTCACTCACACCCGAACAAGCGCAAGTGCTCTGGATTAGCCGAGTGCCACGCTTAATCAGTATCATCATTGCGGGGGTAAGCTTGAGTATTGCGGGATTGATTATGCAGCAGCTAAGCCGAAATAAGTTTGTCTCGCCTACTACAGCAGGTACTATGGATTCAGCAAGCTTGGGTATTCTAGTTGCCATTATTCTGTTTCCTGCGGCAACGTTGCTTCAGAAGATGTCTGTGGCCTTTTTCTTTGCTTTAGCAGGAACGTTTATATTCATGCAAATTCTAGAGAGAATTAAATTTAAGGATGCCATCTTTATTCCCTTAGTAGGCTTGATGTTCGGCAGTATTGTAGGTTCAGTGACAACCTTCTTCGCTTATAAGTACGACTTGATTCAGACGATTGGAACTTGGATGCATGGGGATTTTTCAGTCATTCTGAAGGGCCGATATGAGATGCTCTACATCAGTATTCCGTTAGTCGTTCTAGCCTATGTTTATGCGAATCGTTTTACCATCGCAGGCATGGGAGAGGAGTTCTAGGTGAACCTTGGTATGAACTATAGGAAAGTGGTTAATATCGGATTGATTATCGTTGCACTGATATCCTCAGTGATAGTGTTAACCGTAGGCATGCTGCCTTTCTTGGGCTTAATCATTCCGAATATCGTCAGCTTGTATCAAGGAGATCATTTGAAGAAAAGCCTTTCTCACACGGCATTGCTGGGAGCCGTTTTCGTACTGCTGTGTGATATTCTCAGTCGGATCATTCTATATCCGTATGAAGTGTCTATCGGTCTAACGGTGGGCGTCATCGGCAGTGGTATTTTTCTTTATTTACTATTGAGGAGAAGGGCATATGAATAACGCAATCAAGCTTACCATTCTTACTGTTTTATCACTAGGGCTTATTCTCTTCTTCCTGTTTATTGATATGGGTGGAAATTGGGATTATATCTTCCCGAGACGACTTAAGAAAATCCTTGCCATTGTCCTGACCGGGACAGCGATTGCTTTCTCAACGGTTGTCTTCCAAACGATCACGAACAATCGCATATTAACGCCTTCCATTATAGGCTTAGATTCGCTCTACATGCTGATCCAAACGGTGATTGTGTTCGCCTTTGGTTCGACCACCTTAACGATGATGAGCAGTAACACACATTTCTTATTGTCAGTGGGCCTAATGATTATTTTTGCTGGCATTTTGTTCAAGGTGTTGTTTAGGCGAGAGGGGCGCAACGTATTCTTCCTGCTGCTCATTGGTATCATCTTTGGAACGTTCTTCTCCAGCATTTCATCGTTTATGCAGATGTTGATTGATCCGAACGATTTTCTCATCGTACAGGACAAAATGTTTGCCAGCTTTAATAACGTCAATACCGATCTACTCATTATTTCCATCGTGCTGATGGTGGCAGTAAGCTTGTATTTCATGCGATTTGCTAAGTATCTGGATGTTCTGTCACTGGGAAGGGATCAGGCTATTAATTTGGGCGTTAATTACGATTTGGTAGTCAAGCGATTATTAGCAGTCGTTGCCGTCTTGGTATCCATTTCAACAGCGCTGGTTGGCCCGATTACGTTCTTGGGACTGCTTGTAGCGAACGTAGCTTATCAATTCGTTAACAGCTACCGGCATAAGACGATCATTACGGCATCGATTCTGATCAGCATTATCGCCTTAGTGGGCGGTCTGCTCTTAGTTGAGCGGGTGTTTTCATTCACTACGACGCTGAGTGTCATTATTAACTTTGTAGGCGGGGTTTATTTTATCTATTTACTACTAAGGGAGACGAGAGCATGATTATTGCGAAGCAAGTATCAAAGCAGTATCAGGGTAAGCCTGTCATTGATAAGGTAACGGTGGAAATTTCTAAGGGTAAGCTAACGTCCTTTATCGGTCCTAACGGTGCAGGGAAAAGCACTTTGCTTTCCATGATCAGCCGACTTATTAGCAGAGATAATGGAGAGGTACTGATCGATAATCAAGATATCAGCAAAGCAAAAAGCAATGAGCTTGCCAAGAAAATATCCATCCTGAAGCAGTCTAACTTCATTAATATGCGGCTTAAGGTCAGGGAATTAGTTAGTTTCGGACGTTTTCCATATTCGCAGGGCAGATTAACGCCAGAGGATTGGAAGCATGTGGATGAAGCTATTGCCTATATGGATTTGCAATCGATGCAGGACAAATACCTTGATCAGCTGAGCGGCGGGCAGAAGCAGCGCGCATACATAGCGATGGTTATTGCCCAGGATACCGAATACATTTTGCTGGATGAGCCGTTGAATAACCTGGACATGAAACATTCAGTGCAAATTATGAAGGTGCTTCGCAACATGGTAGAAGAACTGGGTAAGACGGTGGTTATCGTCCTGCATGACATCAATTTCGCATCTGTCTATTCCGATCATATCGTAGCCCTTAAAGACGGTAGAGTGATCAAGGAAGGTCCAACCTGTGAGATGATCAACAGCAGCGTGTTGAAAGAAATCTATGAGATGGACATTCCAGTTCAGACCGTAGATGAGAACAAAATTTGCGTTTATTTTGCCTAGCTTGCTTGCTATAACTAGAGGTGTTTATTTGACAGTTTCACTTCATGGAAGCTTGTCGATTCACAATATATAAAAAATACAGGGAGTGTTGAAGAAACATGTTGAAGAAGGCATCATTTATCATGTTAGTAGTTTTGTTAGCCATTAGTTTGGCAGCGTGCAGTACATCTACATCTGGAGGACCAGCTGCAAACAATCAAGGAGAAGCGGCGGAATCTACGGGCAATGCAGCAGCTGAATCTGCAGAATTAACGATCGTTCATGATTTGGGTGAAACTAAAGTTCAGAAGAACCCTGATAATGTGGTAGTATTTGATTTTGGTGTATTAGAGACCCTTGATGTACTAGGTGTAGAGGTTAAAGCGGTAGCCCAAGCAAGCCTTCCGCCTCATTTGGACAAATACGCAGATGCTAAGTATGAGAATGCAGGCAGCTTGAAAGAACCTGACTTTGAGACATTGGCTTCCCTTGATCCGGGTCTGATCCTTATATCAGGCAGACAATCTGCAGCCTATGAAGAGTTGTCCAAAATCGGACCTACCGTATTCATGGGTGTAGATACTGCGAATTACATGGAATCCTTCAAGAACAATGTAACACAGCTGGGTGAAATCTTCGGTAAAGAAGCCGAAGCAGAGGCAGAGCTTGCGGCGATTAGTGAGACGATTGAAGGTCTGCAAACATCAGGTGCAGACGGTCAGAAGGCACTAATTGTCCTAACAACAGGCGGGAAAGTAAGTGCATACGGCCCAGGCTCTCGATTCGGAATCATACACGATGTGTTTGGCGTAGCTCCTGCGGATGAGGACATTGTTGCAGATACACACGGCATGAGTGTTTCCTTCGAATACATCATGGAGAAGAATCCAGATATTCTGTTCGTCATTGATCGCGATGCGGTTGTGGATGGCGGCGGCAGCTCTGCGAAGGAAGTCATTGAGAATGAATTAGTTAAGAATACGAATGCGTATAAGAATGGTAAGATTGTTTATCTAAACCCTGGATTTTGGTACTTGTCCGGCGGCGGTTTGACTTCCGTAGCGGAAATGGCAGCTGAAGTAGAGGCTGGATTACAATAAACTAGACGTTCCACATAGGTGTCCTAGAGGCTGAAAACATAACGCTTCTAGGACATTTTTTAGTTGGCTGAGCGGTTTGGTTCTTCTAGGGCGATGATGTATACTATATAGGAATAAAACTTTGGGAGGAGATAAACATTGCATGGATCATATGATATTTGAAGTCGGCACCGCTTTATTACTAGTTGCACTAGCCTCAATGCTTGCCGGGAAATTAAAGCTTTCTATTATACCGTTTTTAATTGTCCTCGGCATGTTAGTTGGTCCACACGCCCCAGTGATAGGTATATTTGACTTCACTTTTATTGAAAGTCAAGATATGATATCTTTTCTAGGAAGAATCGGGGTCCTCTTCTTATTATTCTATATTGGTCTGGAGTTCTCCGTTTCCAAATTGGTCAAATCAGGTCGTAACATTGTATTTGGAGGAACGGTCTACGTTCTATTAAATTTTGTTATTGGGTTAATCTTCGGCTTCGTGGTCGGTTTTCCGTTATTTGAAACGTTAATTATTGCGGGAATGCTGTCTGTGTCTTCTACAGCTATCGTAGCTAAAGTATTAGTTGACCTTAGACGGACGGGTAACTCTGAGACAGAGTTAATCTTGGGCATGATCTTGTTCGATGATCTTTTCCTTGCGGTATTCCTATCGATCATGTCAGGTTTATTGCTTGGTGGGGCGACATCTGTCGGCGGGTTATTGCTTTCTGTAGGTATTTCAATGGGCTATATGTTATTATTCTTCTTTATCGCCAGAAAAGGCACCCCGTTATTAAACAAATTGTTAAATATCACCTCGCATGAAATATTTATTATTGTTGTTTTCTCACTATTATTCTTTATTGCAGGCTTCTCAGAAACGTTGCACGTTGCCGAAGCGATTGGAGCGCTCTTATTCGGTCTTGCACTGTCTGAGACAGAGCATAGCAAGCGCATAGAACATCTAGTTGTTCCGTTCCGAGATTTCTTTGGTGCGATCTTCTTCTTTAGCTTTGGACTAAGCATTGATCCGCTTACGCTTGGTGATGCCGCATGGATTGCCATCGGTGCCGTAATATTGACGATCTTGGCGAACATGATCGCGGGTATGATTGCCGGACGTAAAGCGGGATTGTCGCATAAAGCATCGACGAATATTGGACTAACTGTGATGGCTCGAGGAGAATTTACTATTATAGTGGCTAACTTAGGTTTATCCGCCGGGTTAATGCCTTTGCTCAAACCATTTTCCGCCCTGTATGTGTTAATATTAGCTATTCTTGGACCGATGCTGGCCAAGGAATCAAAGCATATATACAGCGGCTTGAATAAGGTATTCAAATGGAGTAAACCGAAAGAAAAGAAAGTAAAAGCTGAAAAGATATAATTCAATTGGAGGTTGTAATATGGGCACGATTAGAGAATCCGATCTTCCAGGTATCGGGAAAAAATATCAGATTGACACGGACTCGGGAGATAAAATGGTGATCGTTATTCATGACGATGGAAGAAGGGAAGTGTATCACTTTGAAGATGACGATCCAGAGGAAAGCATTTCCCAGGTGACCCTTGCTGATGAAGAAGCAAGGCAGATTGCATCGATCATTGGTGGCATGACCTATAAGCCTAAAGCCCTCGAAACAATTCAAGTTTCACTCGAAGAATTGGTCATCGAATGGTGCAAAGTGGAACCCTTCTATCAATGTATAAACAAGTCGATCGCTGAACTTCAGGTTCGGCAGCGTACAGGAGCTACGATCCTTGCCTTTATTGAGAAAGGTAAGCAGAAAATTAACCCCGGACCTAACGACATGCTGCGTGAAGAGATGACGGTTGTGATCGCTGGGGAAAGACAGCAAATTAAAGAAGTTAAAGAACTATTGTTAAACGGATAACTTAACAGGTGAATCTAAACAAGCGGAGCATCCTTGACCGGATGCTCCGCTTCTTTGGTGCGATTCTCAGGTTAATGAATATCTTTCTTCTTAAAGCGGCCGCCCTTGACGTCATGGATATTACCTACCGCTAGGAAAGCAGACGGATCAATTTCGGTCACAATTGATTTCAGCTTTGCTTCCTCGAGTCTTGTAATGACGCAGAATATAACCTTCTTAGCATCACCAGAGTAACCGCCTTCACCATTCAAGTATGTCACGCCTCTGCCAAGCCGGCTGGAGACTGTTTGTCCAATGTCAGTACTCTTATCACTAATGATCCATACTGATTTGGACTGGTCAAAGCCATCAATGGACAGGTCAATCATCTTAAAAGCAATATAGTAGGCAATCAATGAGTACATAGCGCGATCCCAACCGAATACAAACCCCGCACTGCCGAGAATAAAAATATTGAAGAACATGACAACCTCGCCTACAGAAAAGGGCATTTTCTTGTTGAATAAAATCGCAATAATTTCTGTCCCATCCAATGAACCGCCGGATCGAATAACTAATCCTACCCCTATGCCTAGAATAATGCCGCCGAATACAGCTGCAAGCAGCGGATCAATCGTTATAGGGGGGATAGGATGAAGCAGCGTTACCCCGATAGCTAAGAAAACAACTGCAAATAACGTGGAGAGAGCGAAGGTTTTGCCGATCTGTTTATAACCCAAGAATAGGAACGGGAGGTTAAGTATAACGACAAAGATACCTAGCGGGAGCTTGGATAAATGCGAGATAATAATGGATATACCCAGGATGCCTCCATCAATAATTTGATTCGGGACTAAGAAGATCTCTAACCCTATGGACACTAGGAATGCACCAATGATCATAAAGATCACACGTCTTAAGAATAAGCCGAGTGTTGCTTTACTGTGCTGGGGCTGCGGTTCAGCAAGTCCTTGTGCAATATTCATAAATGCTCCTCCATTCAATTCCTGTACAAGTTATTCGAACATTAGAAACAAAAAGCTGTCTCATCACAAGTTGATTTCATACTTGGTGAGACAGCTTCATGTTATTTAGATGTTAAAAGGGACTGTCCCCATTACTTGTGGGTTCTAGACAATTCCTTGAGCATCCATAGCTTCTGCAACACGCAAGAAACCTGCGATATTGGAGCCTACTACTAGGTTGCCAGGAGCGCCGAATTCTTCAGCGGCCTGAACGCTGGATTGATATATATTACTCATGATATCTTGAAGCTTCGCATCAACTTCTTCGAATGACCAAGACATACGAGTGCTATTCTGAGCCATTTCCAAAGCAGAAACTGCTACTCCGCCTGCATTAGCTGCTTTAGCTGGTCCGAATAGTACATTGTTCTCCAAGAATAGGTCAATAGCTTCTAACGTTGAAGGCATGTTAGCACCTTCACCAATAGCTTTCACGCCATTATTAATGAGTGTTTTGGCGCTCTCTTCATTAATCTCATTTTGGGTAGCACACGGCAGGGCGATGTCGCATGGAATGTTCCAGATTCCTTCTGAACCAGGTGTAAATGTAGCGTGGGGATGGGTTTTAACATATTCCTCAATGCGGCAACGTTCAACTTCTTTAAGCTGTTTTACTGCATCAAGATCAATGCCGTTTGGATCATAAATATAGCCTGAAGAATCACTGCAAGCAACGACTTTTGCGCCAAATTCTTGAGCTTTCTCAATCGCATAAATCGATACGTTACCAGATCCAGAAACAACAACGGTTGATCCTTCAAAGCTAAGGCCTGCTGCTTTCAGCATTTCATTCACAAAATAAACACAGCCGTATCCGGTTGCTTCCTTACGTGTTAGACTGCCGCCGTAAGCAATGGATTTACCTGTTAACACACCCGCTTCATTCGCGCCTTTGATACGTTTATACTGCCCGAACATAAAACCAATCTCTCTAGCACCAACACCGATATCGCCAGCAGGTACGTCTGTATCCGGTCCTAAATATTTGCATAACTCAGTCATGAAGCTTTGTGTGAAACGCATGACTTCATTATCTGATTTACCTTTTGGATCAAAGTCAGAACCACCTTTACCGCCGCCAATAGGTTGACCAGTCAGTGCGTTCTTGAAAATTTGTTCAAAACCAAGAAATTTGATAATACTAGCGTTTACGGATGGATGGAAACGTAATCCGCCCTTGTAAGGTCCTAGTGCACTATTAAACTGTACACGGAAGCCGCGATTGACTTGAACTTTACCTGAATCATCAACCCAAGGTACGCGGAACGTAATCAAGCGTTCAGGTTCAACAATGCGGTCTAGAATGCCTTTGTCAATGAACTGTGGATATTTGGCCAACACAGGTATAAGTGAATACAAGTTCTCTTTAACCGCTTGGTGAAACTCCGATTCATGGGGATTCCGAAGTTTAACTGCCTCATAGAGTGAATCCACATACGCTTTTGCAGGTGCATAATTTTTGTCTTCTGTAAGAATCATGTTTGAAGCTCCTTTTCTTCTTGAATAGATTATTTATTGATCTGAACCAATTTCATAATCAGCAATACAGCAAATTTTATTACATGAAAGTAGATTGTCACAAAGCATGCATGAACAATTTCTGCTGTATAGCGCATTATGAAATTAATCCATGTATAGAAGTTTACATTAAATGTGAATCATGAGTAAATAACAAATTTCACGAAATCATGAAAATTGTTCAAAAATTTATGAAATGTTGCTGTTTTTAACCGTTTCCAGCCGTTTTCAGCTGATTTCAACCGTTGATTGACAGTATGTACCATTCCACACTTACGCTCTAGAGAATGTACTAGAAAATGTTACTCAGGTTATTCTCGATTCCAGGGCTTTAATAGGTTGAGAGATAAGTATA
>CAYUSG010000028.1:0-16237 GCA_964447355.1 uncultured Paenibacillaceae bacterium | reverse complement strand
AATCGAGCTATTTACCTTGTCTATCCCTACCAATTCATATTATCTCTTGGAGATGGTTAAGACGTACCAAGAAAAATGGGAGGTTCTCGAATGAATAGACGTACACAGCTGTTACTTTTCCTAATCAGGGGAGGGTGTATCTACTATGAACCGTAGTGAAGTCACGAATGTAGGAGATATACTAGCTGGTCAATTGCAATTAATAGAAGCTGGCAAATATGATTGGCTTCGTTTCCTCATGATGAAAGATAACGCATATGGATCACGAGCGGAACAAATGATCGCGGTATATTGTATGTTTCTTGAGAAAATGATTCAGGAATCGGATTTTGATGCGTTAAATGAAATAGTACTCATCGGCAGTTCCGTTGAACTTCGATTAATAGGCAGAAGAACAAACACCATGAAGAAGTTTACGATTGCATTTCCGGATCAAGTGCAAGACGATAAGATTTCATTCTTATCCCCCATGGGGCTTCAATCACTGCTGGCATCCAAGGGCGATTTGCTCACTATTGATATGTCAGACAGAATCATTCGGGCAGAAGTAATGGATGTCCAGTGGGTATAAAAATACTCCCCTTACTCGTAGTAACAGATTCTAGTGATTTCACTTGTCTACGGTACGGGGAGCGTATCACCTTTTGGGAAACTTGCTGAAGGCTCTGTATCGTAAGCGCAGATTAATCTTGTCTGTAGACTACGAGTATGCTGCTCCGTTGATCAGTGGTGTGATTAGAACCCTTGTATCCGGCAGCGTAATGAATATTGATGATTTGGCTTTCGTCCAGCTTGGATAGGAATGCATTTGCTTTTTTCTCAGCGGTCGTAATGTCAGTGTCAATAAATTCCTTAACTTGTATCATTCGAATCACCTTTGCCTTATTTATATAGTAAGAAGACATCTCGAACACCGTTAACGGCAGTACAAAATGTCTTCTTATTGCTTCTCACATTATCACGCTCCTCAAGCGTTGTCAATGCAGCTGGGTAATGGCATGTCCCAGCCCGCCCTTTTCCAATATATAGATACAACAGATCCCAATACGCTTTCATACTAGCGTAAATCCCCCACACATTATGAATCTGACTTGTAACAACCTCTATTTAACAAAATTTACAAATAATTCATGTGCACTTAATGCCTGTCTAATAATCCGGAACTACACTTATTCATGTAATCATTATCGTTATAGGAGTGAAATTCATGGAAAAGAAGATGGACCGACGTGCATTTTTGTCATTCCTCGGAACGGGGGCGACAGCATTAGCAGCTGCATCAGCAGGGTTAGGTGTACTGGAAGGCAAGGCTTCGGCAGCATCGGCCGACCACATGTTCGGATTTACAACGAACAAAGTAAGCGGTTATTTCAATCCGATTTCTCCATCAAGCGAGGACAAGCTCATCCTTCCTGAAGGCTATCGTTACGATGTAGTTGCTGCCTTTGATGATGTCATTAACACCGCAGGTGAAAAGTTTGGACAGGGCGCCGATTATAACGCATATTTTCCTATTAACGGCTCTAATTCTCGAGGATTACTTGTAACTAACCATGAATACACTAATATTTTTGCATTAGGTCCGATAGCTGAAAGCGGCAAGACTAAAGCTCAGAAAGAGAAGGATTTGTATTATCAAGGCATGTCTGTCATTGAAGTGTATCGGGATAAAGATGGTGTTTGGAAGATGGATACATCGTCGAAACATGCTAGACGGATTAACGGGTTCACCACGTTCGAGATTACCGGACCAGCTAAGGGGATACCTGCCCTTAATAACGTTGCAAAAGCTCAGGGGACCTTTGCCAATTGCTCTGGCGGTGTAACGTTCTGGAATACGGTTCTTTCATGTGAGGAAAATTTCAGTGATACAGCCGAAGAGAACCAGCTGCCGCAGACGCATTATGGATGGGTGGTTGAAATTGATCCATTCGACGGAACGTATCTGAAGAAACATACAGCTTTGGGTCGATTTAATCATGAGAACACAGCAATGGGACTAACTGCAGACCAGAGAGTGGTTGTATATATGGGCGATGATAAGAAGGATGCTTGTGTGTATAAATTCGTATCAGATGGCAAATACGAGCCGTCTAAGGGTCGCGCCAATTCTGCTCTGCTTGAGAAGGGTACCTTGTATGTGGCTAACCTGAAGAAAGGTGAATGGATTGCTGTTACATATGAAGCGGTGTCTAAAGCGCTGTCGAATGAAGGTTTTAAAGTTCCCAACGGTGTGAGAGATTCTCGCGACGAGCTGATCGCGAAATTTAAGAGCCAAGGGGATGTTGTGACTTATTGTCATGAGGCTGCACTTATCTTAGGCGGGACCCCTACAGATCGTCCAGAGGATATTGAAATTTCCCCTTTTGACAATACGGTATTCATCTGTCACACGAATAATGATTTGCACGGCAACATTCATGGTCATATTACTCGAATCTTTGAAAATAGCAATGATCTTGGAGCCATGGGCTTTGATTTTGAGATATTCGCAGCAGGGGGGCGCCAGTCTGGATTCTCATCGCCAGATAATCTTGCGTTCGACTCCAATGGCAATCTGTGGGTTGTAACAGATATTTCTACATCAAGCCATAATAAAGGCGTATACAAGTCTTTTATGAATAACGGACTGTTCGTGATACCTACTTCAGGTCCAAGCATGGGTGATGCGATGCAATTCGCTTCGGGTCCGAAGGAATCGGAACTGACAGGACCTTACTTTACGCCGGATGAGCGCACCTTATTCTTATCGGTACAGCACCCGGGTGAAAGAACGACGGATTTAAACCATCCGACTAGTACTTGGCCTCACCGCAAGGGTGAGAAGCTAGCGCGTTGCGGCGTTGTAGCCATCAGTGGATTCGCATTTAAATAAGGATTGTTGCAAAAATCCTGAAATAAGAGAAGCTATAGCCTTTCTGCCCTGTCATACCAGCGGGGCGATTATCCCTACGAGGAGTGATAGCCATGCCTTTTGGCAACATTGGAATTCCAGGATTAATTCTAGTATTAATCATAGCGCTTATCATTTTTGGACCATCGAAGCTTCCTGAGCTGGGTCGTGCCTTCGGCCGCACGCTGACTGAGTTTAAAGGGGCAACCCGCGAATTAATGAGCGGGGATAAAGAAGATCACAAGCTTGATGGCAGCATGAATGCATCGGAGAAACCATCCAATTAACATTGTGGGAGAAATTATGACCGAATCTACGATTGAACATGTTCAACTTAAATTTACGGAACATCTGGCTGAAATGCGCAAAAGGTTGATCATTACCCTCGGCTCTTTTCTGATTGCTGTATGTGGTGCGTTCCTCTTCGTGAAGCCGTTATATGCGTGGCTGACAAGGGATCTTACCTTTAAGCTGCAGACGCTGGGACCGACCGATGTTGTATGGGTGTATGTCATGATATCCGGCGTTTTTGCTATCGCTGTGACACTTCCGATCGCAGGATTCCAAGCGTGGCAATTCGTCAAACCTGGGTTAAAGCCTGCTGAGCAGCGGGCAACGCTTGCCTATATACCTGCGCTGGCGATCCTTTTTGTAATTGGATTATGCTTTGGATATTTCGTTATTTATCCCATGGTGCTTGAATTTCTAAGCCGCCTTGCGGTAGATGCTTTCGAAACGAATTATACCGCGGAGCGATATTTCCGATTCATGATCAATATGACGGTACCGTTCGGCCTTCTCTTCGAAATGCCCGCAGTTGTTATGTTTCTAACGTCGATTGGGGTGTTGAATCCGAGAAGACTAGCAAAAGCAAGGAAGCTTGCCTACTTCCTATTAGCGATTACAGCAGTAACGCTGACGCCCCCCGATATTGTATCGGACATATTGGTGATTGTGCCCTTATTCCTGCTCTATGAAATCAGTGTAGGATTATCTCGTATTGTGTATCGCAAGCATATTTAGTTGAACTTTAACCGGCCTTAGCTCGATAGTTTGGAGAGCTAAGGCCGTTTGGTCATTTTTGAAACATACTCCTGTGGTACAATTATACTATTAACCCAAAAAGGAGTAGTTAAGATGTTGTATTTATTGCTAGGTCTAATGATCATAATACTGATTGTACTAAACTCACCAACTATCAAAGGAAAAATAGGTGAGAAATCGATATCAAGTAAACTTGGTAAGCTTGATAAAGACAATTATATCGTTTTGAATGATATAACCATCCCTAAATCAACAGGTGGAACGACTCAAATAGACCACATCGTCGTTTCAGCTTATGGCATCTTCGTAATTGAAACGAAAAATTATCGCGGTTGGATAACGGGAAATGAGCGGGATGAATATTGGCGTCAAACGATCTATAAAAGAAAAGAAAGGTTATACAATCCGCTTCGCCAAAACTTTGCACATGTTAAGTCGCTTGAAGCCTTATTGAATGAATATCAAGGATTGAAATTTATTCCTATTGTAAGTTTCAGCGTCAGAGCTGATTTGAAAGTGAAGGTAACGTCAGAAGTTGTATATTCAACTCAGTTGTTGAGAACCATTCGTAAATACAGGGATATTGTTCTGCCACAAGAGGATCTGCAGAGTATCGCGGATAAAATCGCATCAGTGAACATGACATCTAGACAAACTAATAAAGCTCATGTAAGAGAAATAAAACAAGCCGTGACCCAAAAGGAATATATGCTATCAAATGATATTTGTCCCAAATGTGAAAGCAAACTTGTTGAGCGCAATGGCAAGTATGGAAAATTCACAGGATGCAGCAATTATCCAAAATGTAGATTTATAGTGAAATAAGGTTTTTGAACTTGGACATTGTGCAAAAAAAACACCTTGATTGGATAATGAACAATCAAGGTGTGGTTATGAAAAAACAAACTTACAGTGTTTATAAATAAGAAGTACAGTGCTTACTTACCTTCCTTCACAAATTGCTCAATACGCTGCTTGATCGAATCACGGACTTCACGGAATTTCGCCATGATTTCTTCCTCGGTTCCTGAAGCTTTAGCAGGATCTTCAAACCCCCAGTGCCATCTTTCAGCCTTATCATTGCGGACCACTGGGCAGTTATCATTGGCATGGCCGCAAAGCGTAATAATATAGTCTGCCTTTGCTAGAGTATCTGGATCAATGACATCTGAAGTATGATCGGAAATATCCACTCCAGCTTCATGCATCACTTGAACAGCGCGTGGATTTAGTCCGTGAGCTTCAAGACCCGCACTTTTGACTTCATAGTGTTTATTGCCTAAAGCTTTCAGGAAACCATCAGCGATCTGGCTGCGGCAAGAGTTACCTGTACATAGAAAATAGACCAGCTTTTTATTCATTGGATTTCTCTCCTTCTATAGTCGGTTGTTTAATTTAAGTGATGAAGATAAGCCATGCATACAGACCCACAAGCGTAACGAACAGCGTAGGAATGGTAAGAATGATCCCCGTCTTGAAATAATACCCCCACGAGATGTTAACGCCTTTGCGAGCTAACACATGTAACCATAACAGCGTAGCCAGCGAACCGATCGGTGTAATCTTAGGACCCAAGTCAGAACCGATGACATTTGCATAGATTAACGACTCTCGAATCACACCTGCTGTATCAGTCCCTTTAATCGCCAGCGCATCAATCATTACCGTAGGCATGTTATTCATAATGGAGGACAGGACTGCTGCTAGAAAACCCATTCCCACCGTTGAAATAAATAAGCCTTGATCCGCCATCGTTTGGATGACTTCACCCAGCATATCGGTTAAACCGACATTTCTCAAACCATACACGACGACATACATGCCTATGGAGAACACGACCACAGCCCAAGGGGCATCTGTTATAATCCGTCTCGTTTCTATGGCGTGACTTTGCCGAGCTAGAATAATGAATACGATTGCGATGACCCCAGCGATGTTAGAGACAGGAATGTTTACAAATCCACTTAGAATATAAGCCGCTAACAAGATTGCAAGGATATACCATGACAGCTTGAATAGCCTTTTATCCTTAATAGCGTCGGAAGGTTCCTTCAGTTCACTGATTTTATAGCTTACTGGTATTTGTTTGCGAAAGAAGAGATATAGAACCAACAAACTTACGCCTAATGAGAACAAGCTGGGCACGATCATACGGCTGGCATATTGCACAAAATCAATTCCAAAGAAGTCCGCAGAGACGATATTGACTAAATTACTTACGATAAGCGGCAGGGAGGTAGTGTCAGCAATAAATCCGCTCGCCATTATAAAGGGCAGAATCATCGTATCTGGAAATTTTAATGCCCGAACCATAGCTAAGACAATAGGCGTGAGGATTAAAGCAGCACCGTCGTTGGCGAAGAAGGCCGCTACCGCTGAACCGAGAAGGACGACATAGACGAACATCAACCTCCCGTTGCCTTTAGCCAATCTAGCCATATGCAGGGCCGACCATTCGAAGAAGCCAATGTCATCAAGAATTAGAGAAATGAGAATGACTGCAACAAAGGCTAACGTGGCATTCCAGACTATGCCTGTCACCGTAACAATGTCATCCAAGCTAACGACTTGTAAGACGAGCGCTAATACAGCGCCTGCTGAAGCAGACCAACCGATGCTTAATCCTCGGGGCTGCCAGATTACAAATACTAAGGTAAGTAGAAAAATAGCCGATGCAATCCAAATCATGAGAAACCTTAACCTCCATATCTTTACACTGCGTAGAAACCATAACTAGTTATTGCATTGCATGGGGGTGAATGCGATTAACCTCTCATGCTGCGATGGGAGCTGGGACAAAATGGGTTGTAAATAAGGCTTATCATCCGTGTTCAAGGCATAATAAATCCATTGTCCTTTTCGAGTTTCTTTAAGTAATCCTGCATCCTTAAGCTTGCGAATGTGCTGGCTGATGTTGGGCTGACTTGTCTCCAGCAGTTCGACCAGCTCACAAACACACAGGTTTCTTTCCTTTAAAAGCGTAATAATGCTTAATCTGTTCTTGTCGCCTAGGAGCTTGAATATATAAGCTAACTTATCCAATTGTTCCATCTATCAATTCCTCCTGTCTCAGGGCGTTTGGCTTCACTAGAATGGATTGTAATCCAGCCATATTATCTCAATCTCCTGTGTATCCGTCAATAATTATATAATTACTTACTTATATATTAAATTCCTATCAAATGATCATGTCAAGTTCAAACTGTAGCGTTAAGATATTGTTAAGTTCTTTAATAAAGCTTTAACACCCACTACAATGATAGATATACATACCTTATTGATGCATTGTTACAAGATCACCCTCAGGAGGAGACTGAATGGAACAGAAAGATCAGCAAGAGCAAGAACATATACAGCCCCAAAAAAGGCTTAGAACGTGTTTAGACATTTTATCGGTATCAACTAAATTGGGCTTTACATCGTTTGGAGGGCCTGTCGCTCATCTAGGATATTTCCACCATGAATATATTCGCCGAAGACAGTGGATGGATGAACAAAGCTACGCGGATTTAGTTGCGTTGTGCCAGTTTCTTCCGGGGCCTGCCAGCAGTCAGGTAGGTATTGGCATAGGGGTTATGAGAGGCGGAATACTTGGAGGCATTCTAGCATTCATCGGTTTTACGCTGCCTTCTGTTATAGCACTGGTTTTATTTGCCTTTTTGTTGCAAGGCTACGATGTCAGCGACGCAGGATGGATACATGGGTTAAAAATTGTGGCAGTGGCCATCGTTGCTCATGCCGTATTAGGCATGGGGCAGAAACTTACACCCGACAAATCCAGGGCGACTATAGCAATTATCACTGCAGCATGCACTTTGTTATGGCAAACAGCGATTAGTCAGGTAGTCTTGATCGTGATCGCTGGAATAGTTGGACTATTTCTTTATAAAGGACATCAACCATTAACGGACTTACCGGACATTAAAGTGCCCGTGAAGCGTTCAATTGCTGTGACCTGTCTCATTATTTTCTTCGGCTTGTTGCTGGTATTACCCTTCCTAAGACAGCTATCTTCCTCGCATGGGTTAGCGGTGTTTGACAGCTTCTATAGATCAGGTTCATTAGTGTTCGGAGGCGGGCATGTGGTGCTGCCTCTGTTAGAGCGAGAGCTAGTGCCAGCGGGCTGGATTAGCAAGGAAATGTTCCTTGCTGGTTATGGTGCCGCCCAAGCTGTACCAGGGCCTTTATTTACGTTCTCTTCCTATCTAGGTGCAATGATGGGGGGATGGATGGGTGCTTTGATTGCAACCATCGCGATCTTCTTACCCGCATTTCTCCTCGTTATTGGAACCTTGCCATTTTGGGATATCCTGCGTAGAAAGGCGAAAATTCAAGGCGCGCTGATGGGAGTAAGTGCTGCAGTCGTAGGTATTCTTATCGCCGCTTTATACGATCCTATTTGGACCAGCACGATCCTAAGTCCCCTAGATTTTGGTTTAGCACTCCTACTGTTTGGGATGCTCGTTCATTGGAAGCTTCCGCCTTGGGTAGTAGTAATGGCAGGGGCTGCATCTGGGATATGTTTGGACGCAGCGGGAATATTATTTTTGAGATAAGATTAATTCTTACTTAACATGATATGACAACTAATGCTATAATTCTTGCTGGATATTAAATCGGGAGGTTTTTCAATTTGTCTAACATTAGAGTAGGAATTGTAGGATACGGGAATTTAGGGCGAGGCGTTGAGAAGGCGATAGGACAAAATCCAGATATAGAGCTGGTGGCAGTTTTTACAAGAAGAGATCCTTCACAGGTTAACACTGAAAGCAAAGTGCCAGTTGAGCTGATCTCCAATATTGAGAAATATAAAGGCGCAATCGATGTTATGATTCTGTGCGGTGGATCAGCAACTGATTTGCCAGAACAAGGACCAGAGCTAGCTGCATTGTTCAATACGGTGGATAGTTTTGATACGCATGCCAAAATCCCTGAGTACTTCGAAGCCGTAGATGCGGCTGCAAGGCAAGGTAAGAATGTAGCTGTGATTTCCACGGGCTGGGACCCAGGTCTCTTCTCCCTAAATCGTTTATTAGCAGAATCAATCTTACCTGAAGGTAAAGAATATACATTCTGGGGTAAGGGAATTAGCCAAGGGCACTCTGATGCGATTCGCCGCGTTCCAGGCGTGAAGAACGGCAAGCAGTACACGATTCCGAATGAGGCGGCGGTTAACCAAATACGCAACGGAGAGAATCCAGAATTAAGCACACGTGAGAAGCACTTAAGAGAATGCTTCGTTGTGGCCGAAGAAGGGGCAGATTTGGAACGTATCGCAAATGAGATCA
Organism: uncultured Paenibacillaceae bacterium; assembly: GCA_964447355.1. Lineage (GTDB taxonomy): Bacteria > Bacillota > Bacilli > Paenibacillales > CAYUSG01 > CAYUSG01. The sequence goes on along the minus strand of CAYUSG010000028.1, from coordinate 7,012 downwards.
AATCCATGCCTAACTACTTTGCAGATTATGATACTACCGTTCACTTTATAAGTGAGGCAGAGCTTGAGGAGAAGCATTCAGCGATGCCGCATGGCGGGCTTGTATTACGCAGCGGAACAACAGGACAAGCAAGCACGCAAATTATTGAGTTTGGCTTGAAGCTGGATAGCAACCCGGAATTTACAGCAAGTGTTCTCGTTGCTTATGCTAGAGCGGTATACAAATTTGTCCAAGAAGGGGCCGTAGGAGCGAAAACGCCATTTGATGTACCATTTGGCTACCTGTCACCGAAATCTCCTGCGCAATTAAGAAAAGAACTGTTATAGTCTAAATAGCTGGTGCAATAAGTATGGTGAGAACGTCTGAATCTTAGGCTAGGTCCTTAGATTTAGGCGTTTTTGTTGTGACAAACGTCCAATCCGAACAAGGGTGATGTGCGTAAAGTAATGTTAGATTAGTGATCTTAGCCGTGTTGCGGGGTCCTAATTTTGCAACAAACTGATCTTAAGGGAGGAATGGCACATGTCTCATGCAGCGGGTGCTGGTTACACAAACACAGGTACCATCTTAGTTTTATTCATATTATTGGTGATCATTTCGAGAACTGTTTTCTTTGGGGTATAAACATTAAGGAAGATGTATTGAACAGAGGCATTGCGCCTCTGTTTTTTTGTAGGAAAATGCAGATAAATTATCTATTGGCTTTCCAGTCGGCTGGTTAAACCTTTAAGGCAACTGGACAAAATTGTGGATCAAGTTCAAGAGGTGTCCGCTGTATCTGAGCAGATTGCTGCTGGATCTGAAGAAGTATCCGCATCCGTTGAAGAAATGGCCAGAATTGCTGCCGAGGCTTCAGATGGATTACGGGAGGTTGCGGCTTCGTCGGAAGAACAGCTTGCCACGATGGAGCAGATTACCGCTTCTGCTGATACATTAAGCACGATGGCGCAGCGCCTAAGTCAGTTAATAAGCAGGTTCAAAGTACAGTAGCCCAACGAGGGAATGAAGATAGGGGAATTAGGGTATTCTAGTATAGAAAATTTTATAAGAAAGGAACGACCCTAATATGACGCAGGAGTCCTCTATAACCTTTCAGTTTCCCGATTATAAATCAGCTGTGTCGGCATTAGACACCCTTGAGGAATTAGGCTGCGAATCCAATTATCATGAGATGACTGCCGGTCATGCTGTTCATATTCACTTAGAACGTAATGATTTAACATCTGCTTTAGAGATTGCTCAGTCTCATGGAGGATCTCTAGTGGAGCATCCCGTCCATTCGGAACAAGACGTATTCCAAAGTGCATACAGTATGGATGCGATACGCATTCCGGCCCATACAGTGAATGAAGATTGGCCGGAAGCCTACACTGATCCAAACAACGAGTCCATTCAGTCCGCTGCGGCAGTTGATGATGATTTATTTACTGTGAGTGAGCTTGCCGATGAATCATACAATCATTTTTCGGCGGATGTTCATGCCTGAAGCTATACGAGGCATATCAATGATGTGTCTTCGTACTTTAGGATGTGATAAGAATGGGAGTGTACACAGCAGTTTTACTGCGAGGTGTACACTCCTTTTTCTTGTAGTGACCATAAGGCTGCATTTCGGCCTGCCGTATAACCTGTGCTGAAAGCAGCCGTAATATTATATCCTCCAGTATATCCATGGATATCTAGAATTTCACCACAGAAGTATAGTCCTTCCTTCATCCGTGACGCCATTGTTTTCGGTTCAATTTCTTTCAAATGCACCCCGCCGCCAGTGACGAATGCTTCCTCAATGGACAGCGTGCCGCTCGCTTTAAATTCGAAGCGTTTCAATAAATTAAGAAATGTCTCGAAAGCTGCTTTTGGGAGATGATCATATGTGGTTTCAGACGGGATGCCAGCTTGTTCTAACAACACGGGCAGCAATCTCTCCGGCAGAAAGCCTTTAAGCACATTCTTGATCATTTTCTTAGGTTCTTCCTTCAGCAGCGATAATACGGCTTGCTCCAGCTCGGTGGCATTCAATTCTGGGAAGAGATCAATAGACATCAAAACGGTCTCCACCCCGAACTTCTGCTTCTGCTTGACAACAAATTGGCTGCATCGGAGCACGCAGGGGCCTGACACCCCGAAATGGGTAAAGATCATATCGCCTTCATGCGTGATGACCTTCTTGCCCTTTGGATTCCATACCGTTAGGGTAATATTGCGAAGCGACAACCCTTGCAGCTGTTTGCTGCGAATGAAAGATGTATTGGACGTAATCGGAACCTCAGTCGGATACAATTCAGTGATCGTATGACCCGCTGCTTCCGCCCAAGGGTAGCCATCGCCAGTAGATCCCGTATGCGGAACAGATCTGCCGCCTGTAGCTACAATGACGGCTTTACACTTCAATTCTTCACCATTCTTAAGCTTAACGCCCCGTACCGAGTTATCATCGTATAGAATGGTTTGAACGGGACTGTTCGTTTTTATTTCTACTTGGAGTGATTGGACTTTACGGAGTAAGGCTTGGACGACGGTCTTGGCACTGTCGCTTACAGGGAACATGCGGCCTCGATCTTCTTCTTTCAGCGCGATCCCCAGATTTTCGAAGAACGCGATGATGTCCTTGTTATTGAAGGTATGGAATGCGCTGTAAAGGAAGCGGCCATTTCCAGGTATATGCTGGATTAATTCATCCAGTTCTTTATTGTTCGTTACATTACACCGTCCACCGCCGGAAATGCCCAGCTTTCTGCCCAGCTTCTCGCCTTTATCGATCAGCAGGACCTTGAACGGGGTTGGACTTGATGCCCCCTGCTCAGCTGCTGCAATGGCAGCCATGAGACCCGAGGGACCGCCTCCAATAATGATGATGTCGTACACGTTATCACTACTTTCATGCTTGAATCAATTTCATAGCTAAGTTTTATACATCGTATCGTATTTTTGATGAAAAGGAAAACAGCATACGCCATTTCGTATACTGTTATGATTCCGAGGGCTGTGTCCTGTTATTCTCTTTGCATTGCAGTCTCCAATTTTCGTGGATAAGATATTGAAGTGTGCATTTAATTTTTGTTTTTTCTCCAATCATACGTTTCATTTCTAACATCTAATTGTCGGTCATTAATGACTACAGTATAATCATTTATCCAGACAACGACGGCTTTTTTTTCTCTGTAACCCCAGTATATATTTTTCGGGGACTTAGACCTATTATCAACTAGTTCTCCCCTGAGTGAGTAATTTGTAGTAGCTCCTCCATTTACTCTATAGAGGTTTAAGGTATAGCTGCCATTAGTTGAGTCAAACCTGCCTAGTAACTCACCAGTAGGCAAGTTATTCATTGAAAAAAAGAAATAGTGCATTAATGACGCTGTTATTATAATAACTGTGGCCACAAAGATGATGAAAAGGATAAAGGATTTTTTCATATAGCAAAGTTCCCTCCAAAAAATACTATTATAATATCCTACGATAAAGTAATTTGAAACAAAATAGAAGAAAAGGGAACGTTAATGCATTTTGAAATTCGCTGATCCAACCGATGGAACAATTATCAAATCTAAGTAGGGAATGGCTGTTTGGCGCAAGATACATACTAAGCAAAAGGAAAGGGGGGAACAACATGGCGATGAATGCTAAGAAAAACTCTCAAGCTCAAGTCGAGCATGCTCGTGAACATGCCAAGCAGAAGCATCAGGTCCCTGGTATGGATAAACGCTTAAATGGACCGAATCGTCCAGCCGAGTAATGAATGAAATGTCTTGCGATAAGAATGCGTTCATCTATCGCAAAGGAGGGAATGATCGTGGATACATCTAAATCGAAACCAAATCATAAGCCATCTAAGGACCAGAATGAACTAGATCCGTACGAAATTGAATTCCTCCCCGAGTTTAGGCAGGGGAGAGGCCCGGAAGAGCCTTTTGTGAATCAATACGGAGTAGTCATTGGGGATCATATGTATGAGTCGGAGCATTCCCCGCTGCAGCAATGGTCAGAGGATACAGATCCTGCAATTATGTCAGGAGATGAGTGGGTTCACCCATTCAAGGATATTGGTTTCCATACGGAAGAGAATCGAGCGTACTTTGAGAAGGGGATTCCTCCTCAAGCCGGTATTTTTATGCATCCCGACAAGGATGTGGCCTATGAAAGCAATCTTGAGAACTACGATGGCGAGCCGGATCAAGGCAAGAATTGATTTGCTTTCACTCCTGACGAATGTATAATGAAGATATAACGATTCTAAGATTGTTCTAGAAGGAGTGAAGCTTAAGTTATGTCTATGTCATTTGAAATGTATATGAGCGACGTTATTCAGCCTATGAGGGATGAGCTGACGCGTCTTGGTATTAAAGAACTGCGTACACCTGAAGAAGTGACGGAACAGTTGGATAACGCCAAAGGAACGGCACTGGTCGTTGTCAACTCAGTCTGTGGATGTGCCGCAGGGCAATGCCGTCCAGGTGTAGCCAAAGCCCTTCAACATGAGGTGAAGCCAGATCATCTGTTCACCGTATTTGCAGGCCAAGATAAAGAAGCGACGGCTAAAGCTAGAGAATACTTTGCACCTTATCCGCCATCATCTCCATCCATCGCTTTATTAAAGGATGGACAGCTTGTTCACTTCATCGAGCGGCATCAAGTCGAGGATCGCTCAGCAGATGCGATCGCACAAGACCTGATCGATGCGTTCGATCAGCACTGCAAATAAGGAAAAGATAAAGAACCCACTTGTTTGGGTTCTTTTCTACTTCATTTTCCATGGTTTTATATGTAAAATAGGGAATGGAACATTTAACAATCAAATTTTCTGCTATCCATTAGCTCCAGTACATAGGAAAGGAATTATTCTCAATGATTATTAAACCTAAAACGCGTGGATTTATTTGTACTACGGCTCATCCAGTGGGGTGCGCACATCAAGTGAATGAACAGATTGATTACGTGAAGGGGCAGGGCTTAAAGCAAGGACCGAAGAAAGTGCTTGTCATCGGAGCTTCTACGGGATACGGATTAGCATCCCGAATTGTATCTTCCTTTGGATACGGTGCGGACACCATCGGAGTATTCTTCGAGAAGCCAGCTTCGGACGGCCGTACCGCTAGCGCGGGCTGGTATAACAGTGCTGCTTTTGAGCAGGCAGCAGGTGAAGCTGGTTATTTCGCAAAGAGCATTAACGGGGATGCGTTCTCGGATGAGATCAAAACCGAGACCATTCAAGCGATCAAGGAGCACTTCGGCAAGGTAGATCTAGTGGTTTACAGCCTGGCTTCCCCGCGCAGGAATCATCCTAAGACGGGTGAAAGCTTCACCTCTGTGTTGAAGCCGATTGGTCAATCGTATACGAATAAAACAGTGAATTTCCATACCGCTGAAGTGACAGATATCACCATCGAGCCTGCTACAGAAGAAGACATTCGTCAGACGGTAGCGGTCATGGGCGGTGAAGATTGGCAGCTGTGGATTGATGCTTTAAAAGAAGCAGATGTTCTATCCGAAGGGGTGCAGACACTGGCGTACTCCTATATCGGACCTGAATTAACCTATCCCGTTTACCGTGAGGGTACGATTGGTCGTGCCAAAGATGACTTGGAAAAAACAGCGGGTCGCTTAACAGAAGTGTTAAAGGATCTCAATGGGCAGGCTTTTGTGTCTGTGAATAAAGCGTTGGTAACTCAATCCAGTGCGGCCATTCCAGTCGTTCCATTATATATTTCTATTTTGTTCAAGATCATGAAAGAAAAAGGGATTCACGAAGGTTGTATTGAACAAATTCATCGTTTATTCTCTGACCGTCTGTATCGCGGCGGCGAGGTGCCTGTTGATGAAGCGGGCCGCATTCGTTTGGATGACTGGGAGATGAAGCCGGAAGTTCAAGCCGAAGTAGCTGAGCTATGGGCAACGATTAACTCAGACAATATTCATGATATTTCAGATATTGAAGGGTATCGCAAGGAATTCTTCAAATTGTTTGGTTTTGAAATTGAGAGCATTAACTACGATGAGGATGTCAACCCTGAAGTGCCTATTGCCTAACGAAGGGGGTGGATTTCATGAGCTTACAACAAGAAATAATACGAACATTAGGCGTTAAACCCGACATCGATGCTGAAGCGGAAGTTCGGAAACGTGTTGATTTTCTGAAAGATTATGTGAAGCAGTCACGAACGACTGGATTGCTCATTGCTATAAGCGGCGGTATTGACAGTGCGGTTGCGACGGCATTGTGTAAGCAGGCAACGGATGAGCTTACTAAAGAGACAGGTATGGAATATATGACCCTTGGGGTATTCCAGCCGTATGGCGAGCAGGCAGATATTGAAGACAGCTATTCGGTGGCTAAGGCGTTTCAACTTAAGCACACGGTCGAGACAAATATTGAAGAGGCTGTTGATGAGATGGCTCTGGAAACTGAATATGCATTCAAATCTCTCAACATTCACCGTCATATCAGCAAAGAGAACAAAGGTAATATGAAAGCTAGAACACGGATGGTTCTGCAGTATGCCTTGGCTTTTGATCTCAATTTGCTTGTAGTAGGTACGGATCATGCGTCTGAAGCGATCACCGGATTTTTCACCAAATATGGTGATGGTGCGGTAGACATTACACCGCTCAGTACATTGAATAAGCGTCAGGTAAGAATGTTAGCCCGACATTTGGGTGTGCCTCAGCCTATTCTGGACAAGGTTCCGACAGCGGGCCTTTGGGAAGGCCAAACCGACGAGAAGGAACTGGGGATCTCATATGAGGATAACAGTGACTTCCTTGAGGGCAAGCCGATCAAACCAGAGATTCGGGAAAAGCTGGAGCAGCAATACCTCAAGACATCGCACAAACGCACATCCATCCCGGGTATCTAAATCAAAAGTAGTCTCTTGAGGATTCGTCCAATATGAGAGACTATTTTTTTGCTTAGAAACGGATCCATTTCATCATGTGCTGTGAAGCAACATCCCTCACCCTCTATTGATGAGTGAAACTATGGTGTATCTATGTATTGTGATAGAATATATTATAT
>CAYUSG010000027.1:0-30466 GCA_964447355.1 uncultured Paenibacillaceae bacterium | reverse complement strand
ATGGAGGTATACAAGCTGGTCTCCCTGCCTTGAATCTGCTCAGCAAGTTCACCAACCGTCGGATAGGTGAATACATCTCTTAACGAAATATTCACGTTAAATTCACGATGAATCCGTGATACGAGGGTCGTTGCTTTCAGCGAGTGACCACCCAGCTCGAAGAAATTATCATGGACACCGATGCCTGTCTCATGGTGTACCGCATCTGTTTGCTGTCCATCCTCAATGGCATGTCCCTCTTGCACAGCAGTCTTCTTGCCTGCACGACCACCCAGACCCAGCACCTCCTGCCAAATCTGCACAAGCTTCGCTTCTACTTCATTACGAGGTGCCACGTAAGCTGTCCCTGTCTGAGCCGTTCCGTCCGGTGCCGGAAGTGCCTTACGGTCAATCTTGCCGTTTGGCGTAAGCGGCATCGCTTCAAGCTGAATGAAGTAGGACGGTATCATATACTCAGGCAGCGTACTCAATAGATGGTTTCTGAGTTCGGATACACTCAATTCCGTTTCAGCCGTAAAGTATGCACAAAGGACCTTGATCCCATCATGATCTTCTCTAGCTACGGCCACCGCTTCCACCATGTGCTCATGGGCGAGTAATCGACTTTCAATTTCTCCCAGCTCAATCCGGTATCCTCTAATCTTCAACTGGTGATCCATACGGCTAATATACTGTAAACTTCCATCAGGCAGCCATTTAGCCAAATCTCCTGTACGATACATCTTCTCCCCTGGCTTGTACGGGTTCGGGATAAATTTCTCGGCAGTCAGCTCTGGATTGTGAAGGTATCCTCTCGCTAATCCATCCCCAGCGATGCACAGCTCTCCCCCAATGCCGATAGGCTGCAGGCGCTGATAATCATTTGCGATGAACACTTCTGTATTGTTGATCGGGCGGCCTATATCAATCTGTTTCGCATGGGTCAGATCTTTCACCAACGACCATATCGTTGTTTCTGTTGGTCCGTACATGTTGTAAATTTGGGCATGCGTAGCATTCTGTATCGTCTCAAGCAGACTTTCGGGGAAAGCTTCGCCGCCTATCAGGATCTGCTTCACATGCTGCAAAGCGTTTAAACGCTCATCATGCAGGATGAACATCTGCATTCTTGACGGGGTCGTTTGCACCCTATCAACCTTGTGCTTCATCATGAGTTCCGACAACAATTGCGGATCATTCTGCTGCGTTTCGCTGGCAATGACGATCTTTAACCCGTTCACTAGCGGCAGCAGGGCCTCCAGAACGAATATATCAAATGATAACGTCGTCCATACCAGCATCGTACGGCTTCCATCCCATGGGATGCGATCTGTAATCCCTTGCATAAAGTTCACAACCGCTTGATGTTCAATCATCACGCCTTTAGGTCTGCCTGTCGAACCCGAAGTATAGATGACATAGGCCAAATCACGCGATTGATTAACAGGCTCTGGATTATTCGCTGCAACGTGCTCGCTTCCAGCGTAATCCAGCTTCAAGACATCTCCTGCGAATATCGGTTGTCCTCCGCCTGCGTTCGCTAGATTATCCCACACATGATCTTGGGTCAGCAGGAGGACTGCACCACTGTCGCTGAGCATGTATTGAATCCTGTCCACAGGATAAGTTGGGTCTATCGGCAAATAAGCCCCGCCCGCTTTCAGAATACCCATAATACCTATCATCATCTCAAGGGAACGATCAACCATCAATCCTACGATGCTGTCTGGTGTGACTCCCTTATTCCTTAACACCTGCGCCAGCTCATTTGCACGCTCATTTAATGCTCGGTAGGTGAGTGACGTATCCTCGAAGGCCACCGCAACTTGATCTGGCGTACGCTCCACCTGCTGCTCGAATAAGGCATGAATCGTCTGATCTTTCGCGTAATCAGCCTCGGTGTTATTAAATTCAACCAATAACTGCTGCTTTTCTTCCGCAGACAACATCTCTATATCTGCCAAGCGCTGCTCTGGGTTGGACGAAATTTCGGCCAGTGTATTCACAAAATGGCTCAAGAATTTTTCCATCGTCTCTTTCTTGAATAACGCGGTACAATACTCCAGCGTAATAGCAAGCCCCATCCCTGTTTCCATTACATTCAGAGTCATGTCAAATTTACTAACCGGACTGTCTATCTCTACAGGGGTTAAATCTAAGTCTCCTAATATCAGTTCGGATGCATCCGTGTTCTGCAACATAAACATGACATCGAATAACGGATTCCGGCTCAGATCACGTTCAAGGTTTAGTTCATCAACTAACAGTTCAAACGGGTAAGCTTGATGTTCAAAAGCCGCTAAAGCACGATCCTTAACCTCTTGCAAGAAGGCCTTGTAAGTTTTGTGCCCCGCCGGATAGTTCCTCAACGTTAAGGTGTTAATGAACATGCCCACCACATGCTCTAAATCAGCATGCTGCCTGCCTGCAATGGGTGAACCTACGATTATATCTTCCTGTCCCGTATATTTAGACAGCACAATGGTATAGGCAGATAGAAGTACCATGAATAAAGTCGAACCTGTCTCGGCTGCGATGCGCTGCAATGGTTCATACTGCTCTTTACCAAGTGACAGGGAAACACTGTCCCCCTCAAAGCTTTGAAGCGGTGGTCTCGGATAATCCGTTGGCATATCTAGAACAGGCAGTTCACCGGAATAAGTGTCCATCCAAAACGCTTGTTGCTTGAGCATCGCCTCCGATTGGAACTGTTCGTGCTGCCATTCGGAGTAATCTTTGTATTGAATCCTTAGCTCTGGGAGGCTTTCTCCATTAAACAGCGCTGCGATTTCACTAACCAAAAGCTCCATGCTCGCGCCATCGGAAATAATATGATGCATATCAAATAATAATAAGTGCTTCTCAGCGCCTAGCTGCATCAGTCCCACTCTAAACAGCGGTGCCGCATCTAGATTAAACGGTTGAACAAAATCAATCAGTGCAGTGGATGGATCAGCAGCTGCCTCTAGAAGCGAAATCTCAAACGGAACATCGTTATGAATCACCTGTACAGGCTCATCTTCCACCATCATAAATGAGGTGCGTAACGTTTCGTGACGTTGAATCAATGTGTTGAACACATCCGACAACATGTCTTTATCCAAGCTGCCCTCAATGGTCATCGCACTCGGCATATTATAGCTAATTGAACCGCCCTCAAGCTGGGATAAGACATACATCCTCTTCTGAGCTGAAGAGAGCGCATAATACGGTTTCTTCGCTGCAGGTTTAATGGATGTATACTCGCTTGTGTCAGCTTCTTTAATTTGTTCTGCCAGCTCACGAATCGTTGGATAAGCAAACACATCTCTCAGCTGTATGTTCACATTAAACGCACGATGAGTCCTAGCAATGAGTGTTGTGGCTTTCAGAGAGTGACCACCCAGCTCGAAGAAGTTGTCAAGGACACCTATTCGGGTTTCAGCAGGCAAACCTAGAACGTCATGCCAGATGTGAACAAGCTGATCTTCAATGTCATTCTGCGGCGCTGCATATTCTCTAACGGATAACATCCGCAAATCAAGTGCCGGCAGTGCTTTACGATCCACTTTTCCATTTGGCGTTAGCGGCAGTGCCTCCATTTGCATAAAATAGGACGGTACCATATAATCAGGCAGCGCTTTGGCCAGCCATTGCTTGATCTCAGTCGCAAAAACTTCTTCAACAGCTACAAAGTAGGCCACTAGTGTTTTATCACCTGCAAAATCTTCACTGACAACCACCGCAACTGATGTGATCGCTTCATATTGAACAAGCTGCTGTTCAATTTCTCCGAGTTCAATACGATAGCCGCGAATTTTCACCTGATCATCCATACGACCTAGGTATTCAATATTGCCATCTGGCAGCCACCTTGCCATATCGCCCGTGCGATACATTCGCTCTCCAGTGACGAAAGGATTCGTCACAAACTTCTCTGCCGTTAATTCAGGTAAGTTCACATAACCTCTGGCTATCCCCACCCCAGAGATGCACAGTTCACCCGGAACACCTATCGGTTGCAAGTGGTTAGCTTGATCTACAATGTAGACCTCTAAATTATCAATCGGGCTTCCAATTGGATAGGACGGATATTCACCCGATATATTCATACTTGTTGCAACAACAGTACTTTCGGTAGGTCCATAATTGTTAATGAGCTTGTAGCGTCGCCCCGTATAAACCTTCAAGCGATCCCCGCCTGTTAGCAAGACCCTTAGTGAACGGTTATCTAACGCTATAAATTGCTCGCATAACGGCGTAGGCAAGAAACTAATCGTAATGCCATGCGCTTCAAAATATTCATTTAACCCAACAACATCCAATGCATTGTCAAGAATATGAAGACTTGCCCCTGCTGTAAGGTAAGGGAATATCTCCCACACTGATGCGTCAAATCCAAAGCCAGCGAGTTTAGTGGCTCGATCTGCTTCTGTGACCTCGAACGCTCGTTGATGCCACCTGCTCAAATTGATCAACCCGCGATGCTCAACCATAACGCCCTTTGGTTTGCCTGTCGTACCGGAGGTGTAAATGACATAAGCTAAATCATTCGGTCCACATTTAACTTCCAATGATTCCACAGACTGAGACGCAGTCTCGACATGCATCTCATAAGTGGCAGGATCGTCAATCAAGATCTGCTCTGTCTTGGCTTTAATGTTCTCCATCAGATACTGCTGGGTTAATACCAACACAGCACCGCTGTCTTCTAAAATGAATTGAATTCTATCGACAGGGTAAGCAGGATCAATTGGCACATAAGCGCCCCCTGCTTTTAATACACCCATAATCCCAACGATCATTTCCAATGAATGACCGACCACAATACCAACCGTTTGATTAGGTTTAACCCCTTTGTTACGGAGTAATTTAGCCAACTGATCTGCTTTGTCATTTAGCTCCCTGTAGGTTAACGTTTGGCCATTATGCACTGCTGCAATGTGATCAGGTGTACGCAAAGCCTGCGCTTCAAATAATGCATGAATCGTTGTATCCAATGGATAATCCATTGCGGTATCGTTAAACTCTACCAGCAGTTGTTGTTGTTCTGCACTAGAAAGCATATTCATATCCGCAAGTCGCTTTTCAGGATGCGCCACAACCTCTGACACCAGCTGAACGAAGTGGCCTAAGAAACGCTCCATCGTCTCCTGCTTAAATAGCTTGGTCCCATACTCTAGTGTGAAGACGATACCTTCATCGAGTTCTTGTGAAATAAGTGTTAGATCAAATTTACTCACGGAATTTCCAAATTCAAATGGTGTAAGCTGGAGGTCGCCTATGACAGGTGAATCCATTTTTTCTGTATTCTGCAACACAAACATCGTGTCAAACAACGGATTTCGACTCAAATCCCGCTCTACATTCAGCTGTTCAACCAATTCCTCAAATGGATAGTCCTGATGTTCAAAGGCAGCTAGAGCATTGTGTTTTACTTCATTCAAGAAATCTTTGTAGACTTTGTCACCACTTGGGTAGTTCCTCAGCGCCAAGGTGTTAACGAACATACCAATGACGTATTCCAGCCCCTCTTGCTGACGGCCTGCAATAGGGGAACCTACAATAATATCCTCCTGTCCGCTGTATTTGGACAATAAGATGTTGTAGACCGACATCAAGACCATATATAACGTTGAACCTGTTTCAGCCGCAAGCTGATAGAGCTTATCCTTCAATTCTTTATCGATCACCATAGATAAGCTGCCGCCGTCAAACTGCTGGATCGAAGGTCTAGGGAAATCAGTTGGCAAATCAAGAACCGGCAATTCACCCGAAAAAGTGTCTAACCAATAAGCTTGCTGCTTCGCCATAGCTTCGGATTGGAACAGCGCATTCTGCCATTCTGAAAAATCCTTATACTGGATAGATATCTCAGGAAGCACGTGCCCATTGAATATCATAGTCATCTCATTCAATAGAATGTTCATCGAGGTAGCATCCGAAATAATATGGTGCATATCAAACAATAGAATGTGTTCATCATTACCCGTCTTTATTAGTCCTGCTCTAAATAGCGGAGCTTTCGACAAGTCAAACGGTTGAATGAAAGCTTCAACCAGTTCTTGAATTTGGTCTGCCGTTGCCATGGTAACATCGGGTTGTTCCATAACGGCATGCGCTGCCACAGGTGCCTCTAAATAACCTAATTCAAATTCCACATCGTCACGGATAATCTGAACCAGTTCTCCATCGGCTAGCTCAAAGGAAGTGCGTAAAGCCTCATGACGCAACATAAGCAGTTTAAAGACGGCCTCAATGCGCTCTTTATCTAAGTGCCCTCTAATGGACAAGGCCATAGGCATGTTATAGCTCTTCTCCCCACCCTCAAGCTGGCTCAAAATGTACATTCTTTTCTGAGCGGGAGATACGGCATAATATGCTTTATCTTCAGCACGCTGAATAGAAGTATACCGATGTGTGTTCGCATTTTGAATATAAGAAGCCAGCGATTGGATGGTTGGGTGCATAAAGATAGCCGATAAGGAAATATCCACTTCAAATGCACGGTGAAGTTTGGACACAAGAGTCATTGCTTTTAACGAATGGCCCCCGAGTTCAAAGAAATTATCAACGATACTGATAGTGGTGTCTTCGCCTGCCGTTTCGATTCCGAGCACAGCTTGCCAAATTCGTGCCAGCTTCGCTTCAATTTCATTCGACGGTGCGATAAACTCAGCTCCGGTCTGAAGATGCCCCTCTGGCTTAGGAAGTGCCTTGCGATTAATCTTACCACTTGCGTTCAACGGCATTTCATCTAGCTGCACAAAGTACGTTGGAATCATGTAGCTTGGCAAGCGAACAGCCATTGCGCTTCTAAGTTCATGTGATGTCAAAGGCTGGTTGGCTACAAAATAAGCACACAACTCTTTCTGACCTTCTTCATCCTCACGTACCACCACCACAGCTTCCTTCACTCTCTCCAGCTTATGCAGACAGCTTTCCACTTCACCCAATTCGATCCGATACCCGCGAATTTTCACCTGGTCGTCCATCCGACCAAGGTACTCGATGTTGCCGTCAGGCAGCCATCTTGCGATGTCCCCAGTCCGATACATCCGCTCACCAGCGTTAAATGGATGATCCATGAATTTCTCTGCCGTTAGGTCGGGACGATTCAAATACCCCCTAGCCAAGCCTGCACCCGCGATATATAGTTCGCCGGGTACGCCAATCGGCTGCAGTTGCCCTTGCTGATCAAGTATAAGCGCATGCACGTTGTTCAAAGGCTTTCCGATCAACACGCGATCCACTGTGCCCTCACGCAGCTCGACGCCATACCAAGTCGCATAAATCGTCGTTTCAGTTGGACCGTAAATATTCTCTAATCGGGTCTGTCTCAGCGTTTTGCAGAACGTTTCCGCAAGTGCCACTGGCAAAGCTTCACCGGCTGCAAACACATATTTAAGCTGACTAAGCTTCGCTGCTTCCATCTGTGCCGCCTGCATAAAGGCATTCAGCATCGACGGTGCAAAGTTGAGATGGGTAATGCCGTGCTGTTCGACCGTACGAAGGATCGCTCTTGGGTCCTTCTCCTCTTCCGGCGGCAGGATTACTAAGCGACCTTCCCCAATAAACCAGCCAAACAGCTCTGTCACCGAGACGTCAAAGGTGAACGCGGTTTTTAACAGATACGCATCCCCTACTCCTAACGGATACGCTTCTTCCATCGCAAACAACGTATTCATTACGCTGCGATGTTCAATCTGTACGCCCTTAGGCTGTCCCGTGGAACCTGACGTATAAATCACATAAGCTAGGTTCTCAGGATTGCTGGTTGGGCTGATGTTGTCCTTGTCATTTAGCGCACTCAACGGGTTTTGTTCGCTATGATCTTGACCGGTGTGATCTTCCAAGTGAACGTGATCTTTTAACGGGATGTAATCCTCTATTTTATTGAGATTAATAACCTCATGATTGAATTCGATATTGTTCATTAGATGCTGCTGTGTGAGCAATAGGCTGACGCCACTGTCCTCAAGCATGAAGCGAATTCGATCTTCAGGATGAGCTGGATCAATTGGCAAGTAAGCTCCGCCTGCTTTCAAGATGCCCATGATACCTATCATCATCTCTATCGACCGTTCAGCCATGATGCCGACCAATTGATCCGGTCCTACCCCTTTTCTAAGGAGCACCTTAGCCAACTGATTCGCTTGTCTATTAAGCTCTTGATAGGTGAGTTGCTGGTCTGCGAACACGACAGCCACTTGTTCCGGCCTGCATTCTACCTGTTCCTCAAAGAACTGATGGATTGTTTTATCCATCGGATAATCCGACTGCGTTGCGTTAAACAGCCCTAGAATCTGTCCTTTTTCTTCATCTGTCACTACTTGCAGCGATGCAAGCTGAGCGGCAGGTTGGGCAGTAATTTCATCGATTAATTGCAGCAAGTGCTCCACCATGCGCTCTACCGTTGACCGATTGAATAATGCGGCAGCGTACTCCAGCTCGCATATGATTGACGATCCGCTTTCAACTGCTGTCAACGTCATATCGAACTTGGAGACATGATGTTCATGCTCATATGGCTTCAACTGCATCCCTTCAACTTGTTGCTCTGTTGATTGGGCGGCTTGCATCGTGTTTTGTAAGACAAACATCACGTCAAACAATGGATTGCGGCTTAAGTCACGTTCCAGCGACAACTGCTCCACCAAGGCCTCAAATGGATAGTCTTGGTGCGCATAGGCCGCCAAGGTTTGTGCTTTGATCTCTTGCAAATAGTTGTGGAATGTTTTCTCTCCACTCGGATAGCTTCGAATTGCTAGTGTGTTGACGAACATCCCGATCAATGGGTCAATATCCGCATGAGTTCGACCGGCAATTGGCGTGCCAACGATAATGTCCTCCTGGCCGCTGTACTTATGCAATAATACGGTGTACGCCGCTAGAAGCGTCATATACAACGTGGCGCCATTTTGCTTGGCAACAGCTTGCAAAGCGTGACTTTGCTGCTCGCTGATTACGAAGCTCACGCGATCGCCGATGTAACTTTGCACCGCAGGACGTGGATGGTCTGTGGGCAGCTCTAATACGGGAAGCTCGCCAGCAAATACATCCAGCCAGTGCATTTCCTGTGCCTTGATACGATGTTGCTCAGCCTCTGACTGCTGCCATACAGCAAAGTCTTTGTACTGCACGTTTAACGGTTCAAGCGCCTGGCCTGCATACAATCTCACAAACTCTTCTACAAGGATCGTCATAGATGCCCCGTCTGAAATGATGTGATGCATATCAAATAGAAGTAAATGACGGTCAACTGGGTTAGCTTGAACAACTGGACCATCATTGTTAGCTTGACCAGCAAAGGCTTGACCCGCTTCTTCTTTCATCGCCACTAGCCCAACTCGAATCAGTGGGGCCCTGTCCAGCTTAAACTCACGTATAAATGCTTGCACGAGGCGCTCAACTTCTGATTCACTCGCTTCCATGTACTCCACCGCAAATTCAACCTGATCATGAACCCGCTGGACAGGTTCGCCATCTTGCATCTCAAAACTGGTTCGCAGGGTTTCATGGCGAGCAATCAGTTCTTGGAATGCCGCCTCAAAGCGATCGCGATCCAGCTTACCTTCGATCATCACTGCGTTTGGCAGGTTGTAACTCAACCCTGCGCCCTCGATTTGATTTAAGATGTACAGACGCTTCTGTGCCGATGACAATGGATAATATGGCTGTGGTTCTGCCATAGGAATGGACACATAGGTTTGCTTCACCATACCATCCATCCTAGCTGCCAACTGCTCAATGGTAGGATACTTAAACACGTCCTGCAGCGACAATCCAATGTTCATCTCCTTGTGAATGCGGCTGACTAACGATGTGGCTCGTAATGAATGACCGCCTGTATCAAAGAAGTTGTCTAACACACCAACCTTCTCCAGTCCAAGCACATCCTGCCAAATGGCTGCCAGCATAGTTTCCATCTCTGTACGTGGCGCGATGTATTCTGTCCCGGACTGCAAACTGCCTTCTGGTGTCGGCAATGCCTTGCGGTCAATCTTTCCGTTTGGCGTCAGCGGCATCGCATTAAGCTGGACAAAGTAAGACGGAATCATGTAGCTAGGCAGACTTTGAGCCATTGTACTCCGCAGAGCTTGGACGTCTAAAGTTTCGGTTGCTACAACATAGGCGCACAGCACTTGTTGTCCATCGTTATCCTTTCTTGCAACCACTACCGCTTCCTGAACTGCTTCCACCTGTGCAAGACAAGCTTCCACTTCTCCCAGTTCAATCCGGTATCCCCGAATCTTCAACTGGTGATCCATACGGCTTATATACTGTAAACTTCCATCAGGCAGCCATTTAGCCAAATCTCCTGTACGATACATCTTCTCCCCTGGCTTGTACGGGTTCGGGATAAACTTCTCTGCAGTCAGCTCTGGATTATGAAGGTATCCTCTCGCCAACCCATCCCCGGCGATGCACAGCTCTCCCCCAATGCCGATAGGCTGCAGGCGCTGATAATCATTTACGATGAACACTTCCGTATTGTTGATCGGGTGGCCTATATCAATCCGTTTCGCATGGGTCAGATCTTTCACCAACGACCATATCGTTGTTTCCGTTGGTCCGTACATGTTGTAAATTTGGGCATGCGTGGCATTCTGTATCGTCTCAAGCAGACTTTCGGGGAAAGCTTCACCGCCTATCAGGATCTGCTTCACATGCTGCAAAGCGTTTAAACGCTCATCATGCAGGATGAACATCTGCATTCTTGACGGGGTCGTTTGCACCCTATCAACCTTGTGCTTCATCATGAGTTCCGACAACAATTGCGGATCATTCTGCTGCGTTTCGCTGGCAATGACGATCTTTAACCCGTTCACTAGCGGCAGCAGGGCCTCCAGAACGAATATATCGAAGGACAGTGTGGTCCATACCAGCATCGTACGGCTTCCATGCCATGGGATTCGATCTGTAATCCCTTGCATAAAGTTCAGAACGGCTTGATGTTCAATCATCACGCCTTTAGGTCTTCCTGTCGAACCCGAAGTATAGATGACATATGCCAAATCACGCGATTGGTTAACGGGCTCTGGATTATTCGCTGCAACGTGCTCAGTTCCAGCATAATCCAGCTTCAAGACGTCTCCTGCGAATATCGGTTGTTCTCCGCCTGCATTCGCTAGATTATCCCACACATGATCTTGGGTCAGCAGGAGGACCGCGCCACTGTCACTGAGCATGTATTGAATCCTGTCCACAGGATAAGCCGGGTCTATCGGCAAATAAGCCCCGCCCGCTTTCAAAATACCCATAATGCCTATCATCATCTCAAGGGAACGATCAACCATCAATCCTACGATACTGTCCGGTGTGACTCCCTTACTCCTCAACACCTGCGCCAGCTCATTCGCTCGCTCATTTAATGCTCGGTAGGTGAGTTCCTTATCCTCAAAGGCCGCCGCAACTTGATCTGGCGTACGCTCCACCTGCTGCTCGAATAAGGCATGAATCGTTTGATCTTTCGCGTAATCAGCCTTCGTGTTATTAAATTCAATCAATAGCTGCTGCTTTTCTTCCGCAGACAACATCTCTATTTCTGCCAAGCGCTGCTCTGGGTTGGACGAAATCTCAGCCAACAGATTTACATAGTGACTTAACAATCTTTCCATTGTCTCTTGCTTATACAATTTTGTGCAGTATTCCAAAGCCAGTATAATGCCGTCTTCGGTTTCTGTGGCGCTTAACGTGAAATCAACTTTGCTCACTTGTTGGCCCATATCATATGGCATCAACGTTAATTCATCTAATGCGATCACTGTTTCTTCTGTGTTCTGAAGCATAAACATCGTATCGAATAAAGGATTTCTGCTTAAATCACGTTTAAGATTCAACTGCTCTACCAGTTCCTCAAACGGATAATTTTGATGTTCAAAAGCACCCAAGGCATGCTGCTTCACTTCATCCAAGTAGGATCGGTATGACTTCGTCCCCTCTGGGAAGTTTCTCATCGCCTGCGTGGTAATGAATACACCTAATAAACGCTCCAAATCTGCATGCTGGCGGCCTGCGATTGGCGTTCCTACAACAATGTCTTCCTGACCCGTGTATTTTGACAATAAGAGGGTATAAGCAGAGAGAAGCACCATATATAAAGTTGAACCTGTCTCCACGGCCAACTGATTCAATTTAGCTTTTTGTTCCGAATTAACTGCCACAGATAAACTGTTGCCTTCAAAGCTTTGAAGCGCTGGGCGCGGATAATCTGTCGGCATATCCAGAACAGGAAGCTCTCCTGCAAAGGTATTTAACCAGTAAGCTTTTTCCTTATTAATTGCTCCCGAGCGGAACCATTCCTGTTGCCACTCTGAATAATCTTTGTATTGAATTCTTAATTCAGGCAGCGTCAGCCCATTGTATAATGCAGCAATCTCGCTTACGAAAATATCCATGGATGTACCGTCTGAAATAATGTGATGCATGTCGAATAGTAATAATGTATCCTCCGCACCGGTTTGAATTAATTTCAGTCTGAATAATGGACCTTTGTTTAAGTCAAAAGGTTGAATAAACTGCTGAATGAACACGAGCAGTTCAGCATCTGAAGCAGCCGGCGCTTCGACAACGTCCAAGTTGAATGACATGTCCGCGTGTATTCTTTGCATCGGCTCACCATTTACCATCTCAAACGTAGTACGCAGAGTCTCGTGACGGCGAATCAACGATTGAATCACACCATTGAATTTTGTAATATCCAAACGACCTTTAATAAGCATAGCTGACGGCATATTATAGCTGATATCCCCGCCCTCAAGCTGGCTTAAGATATAAAGCCTGGTCTGTGCAGATGAAAGTGCATAATAAGCCTTCTCTTTCGCTGGCTCGATCGATACGAATACATTCAGTTCAGCTTGTTCGATACAGACTGACAGCCCTTGGATGGTCGGATATTCAAAGATATGTCTTAAAGGCAAATTCACATCGAAGACCCGATGAATGGCAGATATCATCGTCGTTGCTTTAAGTGAATGCCCGCCAAGCTCGAAGAAGTTGTCATGAATACCGATCTCAATCGCTTCTTCTCTTGCTTTAAAGCCGAGCACCTCTAACCAAATGTCCACCAGTTGTTCTTGTATGTCATTTTGCGGAGCTGCATACTCTGACACCCTCTGCAGACTGCCGTCAGGGGCAGGCAATGCCTTGCGATCTATCTTTCCATTAGGCGTAAGCGGCAGTGCTTCCAATGGCATGAAGAACGATGGGATCATATAGCTGGGCAGATCCTGTGACAGATAGCTTCGAATCTCGGCCGTGCTGAGCTCTTCCTTGGCTGTGTAATAGGCACATAATGCTTTATCGCCTATTCCGTCTCCGGTCGTAATCACGACCGCCTCTTGAATCAGTTCATGCTGCAGCAGCTGATTCTCGATTTCACCCAGCTCAATACGATAACCGCGAACCTTCACTTGATCGTCGATCCGTCCCATATATTCGAGCGTTCCATCCGCCTGCCATCTCACCAAATCACCTGTCCGGTACATCCGCTGCCCTGGGGCATAAGGATGCGGCACGAATTTCTCTACTGTTAAATCAGGGCGGCCCAGATACCCTCGTGCTAGACCCGCACCCGCAATACACAGCTCACCACTAACCCCTACCGGCTGCAGTTGGTTCGACTTATCGACAACCAACAGCTGCGTATTGTTGAACGGTTTTCCAATTGGAACTAGACCACTAAGCGAACGTGCTGATTCGGTATATTAATAGAAGCTTGAATCTATCGCAGCCTCAGTCACACCGTAAGTATTCAACACTCTGGTGTTGTCACCCAGCTGTTGCGCAATCTTGTTGAACTCTTCAGCCGGTACTCCTTCTCCGCCAAACAGCAAGATTCTTAGATGCGGCACCTGCAATTGATGCTCACGCAGATAGCTTAACAGCGGGATCGCTATCGCTGGTGTGAACTCTACGATACTGATCTGCTGCTCTATTAAGAGGCGGCTAAGCGCTGCCATATCCAATCTAGTGTCTTCAGGACACAGCACTAGACAACCGCCGTGTAACAACGTTCTAGATAAATCCCCCGCGAATACATCAAAGGAGAAGCTCGCCATCTGCAGCAGCCTAACTTGTTCATCCAGGTTATATTCCGCTTTCCACGCACTTGCTATGCTTATATAGCTTCGGTGTTCGATCATCACACCCTTTGGTTTGCCCGTCGTTCCTGAAGTATAGATAACATAGGCTAAATCCGAAGCGGTGTTGATGACATCCAAGTTATCAGCGTTCCCTTGATAGAGTTCTTCTGACTCAAGATTCACAATCGTGCCTGTGAAGCTTACTCGGTCTAGATGTCTCTCCTGTGTCAACAGCAGGCTCGTTTGACTGTCTTCCAGCATGTATTGGATACGTTCTTGCGGATACGCTGGATCAATCGGCAGGTACGCTCCTCCGGCTTTAAGAATCCCCATGACGCCAACGATCATTTCAACGGATCGATCAACCATCATCGCCACAACCGTGTTAGGTCCAACACCTTGATGACGAAGCGCTCTTGCCAATTGATTCGCGCGTTGGTTCAGTTCCTTATACGTCAAAGCATGCTGCTGATACACCACAGCAATGTGATCTGGTGTTTGCTCTGCTTGCTTCTCAAACCAGCCATGAAACACCTGGTCATACTGAGCGCTGGATATTTTAGGATTAAACTCAACTAGAATTTGTTCTTTCTCTTGCTCTGAAAGCATTTGTATGTCATTTAACACCTTCTCTGGGTGGGCAGCAATCTCTGACAGGATATGAACGAAATGCTTAATAAGCTGTTCCATTCTTTCCTTTTTGAACAGCTTTGTAGAGAATTCCAAGGAAATCGCAATTCCATTATCTGAATCAATCGCATCAAGAGTGAGATCAAATTTACTTGTGGCACTCTCTTCAAACTGATAAGGCGCCATCTTCAAATCGCCAGCATCGACCATTGGATCGGCATGTGCTGCGTTTTGCAGCGAGAACATCGTATCGAACAAGGGGTTGCGGCTCATATCCCGCTTCACATTTAGTTGCTCCACCAAGTCCTCGAATGGATAATCTTGATGTTCGTAAGCATCCAAAGCATTCTGCTTCACTTCATTTAAGAATTGCTTGAATGACTTTGTGGCTTCAGGGAAATTCCGCATCGCCAAGGTGTTTACAAACATACCAAGCACATGCTCTAAATCACCATGTTGTCTTCCTGAAATAGGGGTACCCACCACAATATCATCTTGTCCCGTGTATTTGGACAAAAGAAGCGTATAAGCAGAAAGTAAGACCATGTAGAGCGTTGACCCTGTTTCAACTGCAATGTGCAACAGCTTTTCCTTTAATTCTGAATCAATCATCGCAGTAAGTCGGTCGCCTTCAAAGCTTTGAATCGACGGTCGAGCGTAATCCGCCGGCAATTCTAATACGGGCAATTCACCTGCGAATCTATTCAACCAGTAGGTCTTCTGCCTGTTCATCTCTTCAGAGCGCAGCATTTCATTCTGCCATTCAGAGTAATCCTTATATTGAATCTTTAGTTCAGGAAGATCACTTCCATTCAATAGCAGTGTGATTTCTTGAGCCAATACGTCCATCGTTTGAGCGTCAGAAATAATATGGTGCATGTCGAACAGCAGAATCGCTTCTTCAACATCGATTTGAATCCATTTGATCCTGAACAAAGGCGGCTTCGACAGATCAAACGGACGCACAAACGACTGAATGGATTGAATGAGTTCAGCGCCTTGTTCTGGTTGAGATGTTAAATCGACATAATCAATCTCAAAGCTTGCATCCTCTGGGTGAATGATCTGAACAGGTTCACCGTTGACCAACTCAAAAGAAGTACGCAGCACTTCATGTCGACGAATCAGCGCCTGAAATACGTCCTCCAAAGCATCAATATCGAAATGTCCTTTGATGGATAGCGCACTTGGCATGTTATAGCTTATATTGTTCTCAGCCAATTGAGATAAGACATACATCCTTCTCTGGGCTGACGAAAGAGCATAGTATGCTTTCGGTTCTGCAACTGGAATGGATGAATATGCATTCATCTCAGCATTAACAATACGTTGGGCCAAGCCGTGAATGGTCGGATATGCGAAAATATCCTTCAGCGGGATGTGAACATCAAACGCCTGATGCATTTTGGCTGCCAGCGTTGTTGCTTTTAATGAATGACCGCCCAGTTCAAAGAAGTGGTCGTGAATGCCAATCTCAGCGGACAGACCCAACACTTCTTGCCAAATCGCTGTCAGCGTTTCTTCTGTCTCATTTTGTGGGGCAGCATACTCCCTTAGAGACCGCGTCTGAATGCCTAGTTTGGATAAAGCTTCACGATCAACCTTGCCGTTAGGCGTCAAAGGAAGCTCTTCCATCTGCATAACATAAGCTGGAACCATGTAATGAGGCAGTTCCTTAAGCAAATATCGTTTTATTTCATCGATGGCTACGTCCTTATTTGCTGTGAAGTAGGCATATAAAGCTTTATCACCTGAGGGATCTTCGTTGACAATGACCACAGCCGATTTAACCGGTTCATAGTGTACAAGCTGGCTTTCAATCTCGCCTAGTTCAATACGATACCCGCGGATTTTTACTTGATGATCCATTCGGCCTAAGAACTCAATGCTGCCGTCAGGCAACCATCTAGCCAAGTCCCCTGTGCGATATATGCGTTGGCCAGGTACAAATGGATTATCTGCAAACTTCTCTGCCGTTAATTCAGGTAAGTTCACGTATCCTCTGGCCAATCCTGCACCAGCTATGCATAGTTCACCGGGTATACCTGCCGGCTGTAATTGATTTTGACCATCTACAATATAGATTTTATAATTATCTATCGGTTTACCGATAGGGTAGGACTGTTGTTCGCTAGAAATTTGAATACTTGTGGCAACGACAGTACTTTCCGTAGGACCATAGTTGTTAATCAGCTTATAGCTCCTATCCCGGTAAACTTTTAACCGATCCCCGCCTGTAAGCAAGATTCGCAGTGAATGGTTCTCAAGCTCCATAAACTTTTCACAAAGCGGTGTAGGTAAGAAGCTGATCGTAATATCATGCTGTTCAAAGTACTGATTGAGCCAAAAGACATCTAAGGATTCCTCCAAAATATGAAGGCTCGCCCCCGCCGTTAAATAAGGGAATACCTCCCATACCGAAGCATCAAAACCAAAACCAGCAAGTTTGGTCGCATGATCCGCTTCAGTAACCTTAAAAGCACGCTGGTGCCACATACACAAATTGATCAGAGCATGATGCTCAATCATAACCCCTTTTGGCTTGCCTGTAGTCCCTGATGTATAGATGACATAAGCTAGATCTCTAGGACCGGCTTTCACTTCTGAATGGCCAGAATCTCCCCCGGCAACGAACTCATAAATGGCTGCATTTTCAAGATCTATCTGCTCAATCTCATTATTTACTTTGTCCAACAACTGACGTTGTGTTAACAACAGTGACGCACCGCTGTCCTCCAAAATATATTGGATGCGATCCTCAGGATACGCGGGATCAATCGGTACATAGGCTCCTCCGGCCTTAAGAATTCCCATGATTCCAATAATCATTTCAATTGAATGATAGGTCATTATGCCTACGATTTGGTTTGGACCTACACCTTTTCGGCGCAGCAAGCCTGCCAACTGATCTGCCTTATTATTTAACGCTCGGTAAGTTAGCGTTTTATCTTGAAATACAACGGCCGTATGATCAGGAGTTTTCAACACCTGCTCCTCAAACAATGTATGGATCGTTGAATCCGCCTTGTAAGCGACCTCTGTATGATTAAACACCTCTAAGATCTGCTGTTTTTCTTCATCCGTTACCATCCCAATATCCTGAACTCGGATATCAGGCTCATACATGACTTGCTCAAGAATTGAATTGAAGCGCTTACTTACTAACTCAATTGTTTCCCTGTCATAGACAAAGGCATTGAAATCGAAGCTAATATGAACGCGATCCCCAGGAATGATAATAACGTTCAGATCGTAGTTTGTTTGTTGCGTGAGCTCAACATTGTCAATGTGAAAAGGCAACGGACTCTCGTCGTTAAACGATTGCAGCTTTTGCCCTAACGGGGCATTCTCGAAAACCATAATGTGATTGATGAGATCTCGATTTAAGCGAGTTCGGGCTTGTATTTCAAACAGCGGATAATAATGATAGTCTGCTGCATCCAGAGCCTGTTCTTGAATATCCTGTACACAATCAATAAAGCTGGATTCCGCGGAGCAATGAATTCTGACAGGAATCGTGTTGATAAATAAACCTATCATGGCTTCAATGCCACGAATAAATCCAGGTCTGCCCGATACAACGCTGCCAAATATGGCATCATTAGATGCGTTGTATTTATGAAGCAGAATGCCCCATGCTGTCTGCAGAAGCGTGTTCAGTGTGACATTGTAAGTTTTTGCCAACTGGTGCAGCTGCGTGGTTTGTACTTCCGTTAATTCAAGCACAACAGAATCTAACTGATAACCCTCAGCCTGTCTTCGTTTCTGCGGCAATTGGACATGCTGGTCATATCCTTGCAAATACGCTTCCCAAAATTCCGCGGCTTCCTCTTTATCTTCCTCTTCCAACCATTCAATGTATTGTTCATAAGCAGGTACTTCAGGTAATGACAGAGGTATACCTTCATACTTACATTGGTAAATCCGGAACACTTCTTGAGTAAGAAGCGGAATACTCCATCCATCCATCAAAATATGATGGAACGTCCAGAGAATGGTGTAAGCGTTGTCAATAGTTTGGACAAGACTGACTCGCATGAGCGGGCCTTGATGCAAATCAAATCCCGACTCCCTGTCTTCTTGTTTCAACTTGTCTATATAGACCTGTTGATCACTTTCATTCAAATCTAATATGGACACATAATGAAGCTTAATTGGCCGATGCTTCAAGACCACTTGCAGCGGTTGTTCCGGTATATCTGTATTGAAAATCGTTCTTAAAATATCGTGTCTTAGGATGAGTTCATTGATACTTTCTTCGAATATAGCGGGATCAAAAGATCCCACTATATTAAAGAAAAATTGTTCTACATAAGCCACTGATTCTGAATCCAATAAAGCGTGGAAAAGCATCCCCTTTTGCATCGGTGTTAAGGTATACACATTCTGGACATGTTGAGGAGTTCCCATGATAAAACCTCCTATTTCTTGCGATCCGATTTCAATGCCTGATTAGCACTTTCTTGTATCTTCTTCAATTGCTCCATGCTGAGGCCTTTGAACGTCATATCACTTGGCGTTAACTCTGTATAATCTTTTTCTGTGCAGAGCTCAATAATATCCAGCAGGTGCTTTTTAAACTGCTTGCTAAGATATTTTACCGTTGCTTTTCTCAGCTCTTTATCGCTGTAATTGAATTTCACAATCAACGAACGATCATTCATCGTAACGGTAATATCGATTAAATGTTGCCTTTGATTGTTTAGTCCCACTTCTGGTCCTGATGAATAAGAAGAAGGTTTCCAATCCCCATCATCCGACGCTGGAATTTCATTCAATCCATCAAAATATCTATAATGAATCTCTGGAGCGCTGTCAGTTATCTCTGTTAGTTCCTTGGATACATATCTCAACGCTCCGTAGCTCATTCCTTTGAATGGAGCCCGATGTAAATCTTCCTTAACCTGTATAATGGATGCGGATAATTCCTCCTTTTTTAGATGGAGTACAGCGGGATATTGATAATTAAAACATCCTACCGTTCGACTTAAATCGACTTCTTTCACAACGTCATTTTTGCCGTCTTTTTCAATATTAATCATTAGCTTGTCCGTCCCAGACCAATCTGAAATCGTTAATCCCAGCGCAGTCAGCAACAAATCATTTACACCTGTGTTGTACGCCTTATTCGCTTCATACAACAGCTTATTCGATTCTTCTTCGCTTAGATCAACAATGATGTCGCTGCTGTCCTTTACAATAGCAGGTGCTGTTAGTGCCCGATCCCTAGGCAACGGCTGAGTCTCTGTGGACAATACTTCTTTCCAATAGCTTACATTATTTTGGACTTGTTTACTATACGAAAAGTGCGAAAACTGACGACAAAATTCTACAAATGCATCTGTTTTTCGCGGCAATGCCATCGGTTCCCCATGAACTGCTTGCTTATAGGCTGTTGTAATATCTTCTAGCAGGATGCTCCAGGACGTCCTGTCTGCAACCATTTGGTGGATGGTTATGAGTAAATGATCGCCATCTAACGTACGGAAAAGTCCCAGTTTAACTAGCGGACCACTTTCTAGATTAAGCGCGCTTTGAATTTCGCTTGCTTTGTTCTCAATATAGTTTTGTACGAGAGGTTCAATGAACACTTCACCCGTTAAATCGAATACTTCTAAACTGTATGCAGCACCCTCATCCATACCACGATTCCATAGTTGCCAGCCCGCTTCCGTCTTTCTAAATACCGCCCGAAGCGCGTCATGATGCTCGACGATGTTGTCCATTACTTGCCGCAGCAGAACCTCATCCAATTGCCCCTCGGCACGCAGCATGACGGCGTGATTGTAATGATGCGACTCTTGCAATGCCTGCTCGAAGAATCTGGATTGCATTGGGGTTAAGCTTGCCTCGCCTTGAACGAGCCCTTGTTCAGCACTTCGGCTGATTAGGGTTACCCTCTTGCTTAGCTCCGCAATGCGTGTATACCGGAAAACATCCTTAATCTCCAGTCCATATCCCGCAGCATGCAATCTTGCAATCAACTGAATGGCTTTAATGGAATCGCCGCCAAGTTCGAAGAAATCATCCTGAACCCCAACTCGCTCAATGCCTAATACATGCTGCCAGACCCCAGTCATTGTTGTTTCGACATCATTGCTTGGAGCCACATACTCCGCTTTTTTCAGCATGTCCCCATCTGGTTTCGGCAGTGCCTTACGATCTACCTTTCCGCTTGGAGTAACTGGTAATGCCTCAAGGCTAATGAAATAGGACGGAATCATGTATGCCGGCAATGCGGATAATAAATGTTCTCTAATTTCACCTGCTGTGACATCCTCAGTCGCCGTAAAATAGGCACAAAGTGATCTGTTGCCCATATGATCATCTACAGGTGTGACTACAGCTTCCTTGATCCGTTCGTGCTTGATTAACCGGCTTTCAATTTCACCCAGTTCAATACGATAACCGCGGATTTTAACCTGACCGTCCATTCGGCCCAAATATTCAATCGTACCGTCTGACAACCATCTAGCCAGGTCCCCAGTCCGATACAACCGTTCACCCGAAACAAACGGATGGTCTACAAATTTCTCAGCCGTTAACTGTGGAAGATTGAGATAGCCCCTTGCCAGCCCAGCGCCTGAGATACATAGCTCGCCCGATACACCCGTCAGTTGCAATTGTCCCCATTCATCTAATATAAACGCCTGTACATTAGATAGCGGTTTACCAATGACAATCTGATCAATGGCCCCATCCTTCAGCTCAACGGAATACCTGGTCGCATAGATCGTTGCTTCTGTTGGACCATATAGATTTTCAAGTCTCGTCGAAGTAAACCTTTTACAGAATGCTTCTGCTAGTGCTGGCGGCAGTGCCTCCCCTGCGGCGAACACATATTTAACACATTCAAGGCTGAATGCTTCATTTTGATCAATGAATTGCCAGAACGCATTCAATGTAGATGGCGCAAAATTAATATGGGTTATGCCGTGTGTCTCAATGGCGTGCAGCAGCGCCTTAGGATCTTTCTCTTCATCCGGCGGCAATATAATCAATCGCCCTTCCCCGATAAACCACCCAAACAACTCGGTCACAGATACATCAAACGTAAAAGCTGTTTTGAGTAGATACGCATCCTCAGCCTTTAATGGATAGGCCTGTTCGAGAGCAAACAATGTATTTACAACACTGCGATGTTCAATCATGACGCCCTTTGGCTTCCCTGTTGACCCTGATGTGTAAATCACATAGGCCAAATGGTTGGACGCACTCACTGGTTGAAGCCCCATAGAGTCAGTTGCCTCTGCCTGAGCATATAGATCAGGGGCGTTCAAGTTAATGGTCTCAACTTGAATCTTTACTTTATCCAGCAGTTTTTCTTGTGTCAGCAATAAACTTGACCCGCTGTCTTCAAGCATGAATTGAATGCGATCTTCTGGATATTCGGGGTCGATCGGCAAATAGGCGCTGCCTGCTTTCAGAATACCCAGAATACCAATCATCATTTCTAACGACCTGTCCGTCATGATCGCTGTAATGTGATCCGGTCCTGCCCCTTTGCTGCGGAGCAAATTCGCCAGCTGGTCAGCTTTATCGTTCAATTCCTTATAAGACAGACGTTGCTTTCCATAAACTACAGCTGTTTTATCAGGAGTCCGCTTCACTTGTTCTTCGAACAGTTGATGCAAAGTGGCCTCTCTTGGATAATCTGCGTGCGTGTCATTCAGATGCATCCATAAGTGCTGCTTCTCTTCCTCAGTGACGAGCTCGATATGTTGAACACTTAAGTCCGGCTGAACTAGAATTTGATTCAACACATGTTCAACTTGAGCTTTCAACCTTGCAATCGTCTCATGGTCAAACACCGAAGCATTATAGTCGAAACGGATCAGCAGCTCATCCCCAGGCGCAATAATCAAGTTCAAATCATAGTTCGTTTGTTCACGAACCTCCAAATGCTTAATAGCATACGGCAGTGCATGTTCTCCCGAGATGTGCTCCATTTCAACTTCCATTGGATAATTTTCAAACACGATGATGTGGTTGATTAAATCTTGCTTCAGCGCAGTCAAAGACTGAATATCGTACAGCGGGCAAAACTCGTATCCAGCCGCTTCTAGTGCATTCTCTTGAATTCTTTGCACGCAATCGCTAAAGGATTCGTCAGCCTGGGTCATGATTCTCACAGGAACGGTATTAATAAATAACCCGACCATATCTTCAATACCATGAATTTCAGCTGGCCTTCCAGCCACAACACTGCCGAACACGACATCATTCACGCCATTGTACTTTTGCAAAATAATTCCCCAAACGGTCTGCAGTACGGTGTTCAAGGTAACCCGCCATTGCTGGGTTAAATGCTTTAACCGACTCACCTTATCCTCGTTCAACACGAGCGACAACTTGGAAAGCTCATACCCTTCTGCTGGTGTTCTTCGTTTAGGTAAATCTACATGCTGCTCGTAACCCTGCAGGTACTGCTTCCAATAGTCTAGGGCAGCCTTGTCGTCTTGTCTCTGAAGCCATTCAATATAGCGGTGATAAGGCGTTACCTCAGGTAGCGCAGGCTTTAAGTTCGTATGCATTTGCTGATAAACTGTAAAGATTTCATTTAGAACCAGCGGCAGACACCAGCCGTCCATCATAATGTGGTGGAAGCTCCAGACCAAATGATACGCTGAATTTCCTTTATCAAGAACGCTTACCCTCATTAACGGGCGATGGGAGAAGTCGAAGCCTAGTTCACGATCCTCCTGCTTATATTGCTCGATAAATTCTTGTTGTTCGCGAGGTTCTAGGTCACTAATGTCTTCAACAATAAGCTGAACCTGCCTTGTCCGCAGAATAATCTGGACCATCTGGTCATCGCCTGATACGGTAAAAATTGCTCTCAAAGCTTCATGCCGATCTATGACAACATTCAAGCTTTGTTCAAACCTTGCAGGACTAAAATCTCCCTCAATATTAAAGGCAATCTGTTCAAAATAAGCGGTAGAATCCGGGTTAGACATTATATGGAACAACATTCCCTTTTGCATCGGTGTGAGCGGCATTACATTGTCTAAGCCACCGATCCGCTCGGCACGCAGTTGAATCCTATCCAGTTCCTCAAAGCTGATTTGGTTTAATAACACGTCACTTGGCGTGAATTCAACCGTTTCTTTTTCTGTGCAATGCGAAATGATGCTCAGCAAATGTGCTTTGAATTTAGAGCCGATCTGTTCAATTGTGTCCTGTTTGTACACCTTGCGGCTGTACGTAATGTTCACTTGAAGCTTCTTGCTGAAGACCATCCCGTTGAAATCAAACGTGTACAGCTGCTGATTATTCGCACCGATGGATGCGCCTCCGGAATAGGGCGACATTTGCATCACATGGCCAGGAATATCCTGATCAAACTGACCTAAGTAGTTAAAGCTGATCTCAGGAGATGCGAACATGCCTTGCTGTTCATCGCCCGGCATCAAATATTTCATGATGCCATAACCCATCCCCTTATTGGGAATGCGGCGCAGCCCTTCTTTAATGTGTTTGATTTGCAATGAAAGTGAAGGTTGTGTGATGTTCAGCACAACTGGATATTGCGAAGTAAACCAACCCACAGTACGGCTTACATCAACATCTTCTATAATATTCTCCCGACCGTGTCCTTCTAAGTTGACAACAACCTGATCCGTGCCTGCCCACTCGCTAATGGTTAACCCCAAAGCTGTCAGCAACAAATCATTTATCTCGGTGTTATAAGCCCGGTTCGCTTCTTTCAGAAGCTTCTCCGTCTCTTCCTCGGTAAACGTAACGGCCACAACTGAACTTTCTTTTATAGAAGTGATGTTGTCAGTTTCCATATCCTTAGGCAGCTTCTTGATACTTGATTGCTCAACCTCACGCCAATAAGGAACTTCAGTCTGTGCAGCTTCACTTTCTGCGTATTGCCCAAGCCGCTTGGACCAATCTGCAAACGAATCTGTTTTAGGCGGCAGAATAATAGGCTCTCCTTGTGCTGCGCGTTCATATCCCACAGCCAAATCCTCAAACAGAATACGCCATGATACACCATCAATGACCAAATGATGAATCGCAATAAGGAGATGGTCACCGCCTTCGGTACGGAATAACCCTAATTTAACCAAGGGGCCCTGCTCAAGGTTGATTGAGCCTTGAATGTCACTTGACTTCGCATCAATAAATTTCAGCTGGTCTTCCGGATTGGTACTAGTCTTTGTAACATCAAACACTTCAAGGTCAAAAAGGGTGCCTTCCTCCAGTCCCCGGTTCCACGCGATGTAACCCTCACCCTGCTTTCTGAAGACCATGCGCAGGGCATCATGATGCTCAACCACTTTATGCATCACCTGGGTTAATATTTGCGTATCAAATCCCTGTTCACGATACAGCATGACAGCCTGATTCCAATGATGCTGTTCAATGAATTGCTTAGCAAAGAACCATTGTTGAATTGGTGTCAGCTGTACATCGCCTTGTACAGGCCCTTGTTCAATATTGCGATTCACATATTGGATATGTGAGCTTAATTCCGAGATAGTCGGATAGCGGAATACATCCTTCATCTCAAGCTTGTAATGGGATCGATTTAATCGGGCAATCATTTGGATGCCTTTAATCGAGTCCCCTCCAAGCTCGAAGAAATGGTCCTTAATGCCAATAGGTTCTACACCGAGGATCGTTTGCCAAATGCGAACCAGTTCAGCCTCGATTTCGTTTCTTGGAGCCACATATTCGACTCCCGTTTGGTTCGAACTGTCTGGAGCTGGCAGCGCTTTGCGGTCAATTTTTCCATTCGGATTCAGCGGCATTTGCTCTAACCGAACAAAGTACGAAGGCAGCATGTAGCCTGGGAGTTTATGCGACAACTCACTCCGCAGCTCCGCAGCTGACAGTGTTCCCTCTGCTACGTAATAAGCACACATCGCCTTCTGTGTTGCGCCATCCTCTAGAACTATAACCAATGCCTCTTGAACTCTATTCACCTTCAGGAGGGCTGTTTCCACTTCGCCTAATTCAATCCGGAAGCCGCGAATTTTCACCTGATGGTCAATCCGGCCCAAATATTCGATGTTGCCGTCTGGCAGCCATCTGGCCAAATCCCCAGTGCGGTACATTCGCTCGCCTTCACGATACGGGTTCTCTACAAACTTCTCGGCGGTTAATTCAGGGCGGTTCAAATACCCCCTGGCTAAGCCGTCGCCCCCTACACACAACTCTCCTACGACGCCAATCGGCTGCAAGCGGTCAAGCGCTTGCGGGTGAACAATGTACGCTGTGGAATTGTCTATCGGTTTACCAATCGGAATGCTCCTGCCATAACCGTCTTTCACGGTATACGTGGTGGAGAACGTTGTATTCTCGGTCGGACCGTACCCATTCACAATTTGCAATTGAGGATACTGCTGTCGCACTGCCTCAATATGCGGCACCGACAACACATCTCCCCCAATTAGGAGGGTATTCAATCCTGTAAATAAATGTGGATTCTCTTTGGACAACTGATTGAACAGCGGAGAGGTCAGCCACATCATCGTAATGCCCTGTGTATCAATCGTTTCCTTTAGGCGCTCAGCGTTCAATATGACTTCCTCATCGACGATATGCAGCTCGTGTCCATTGAGCAATGAACCCCATATTTCAAACGTGGAAGCGTCGAAGACAAGGGCGCCCGTTTGCAGCAGCCGCTGCTCCTCTGTAAAGTCCACATAGGTTGTCCCTTTTACTAAGCGAACCACGCTTTGATGCTCGATCATGACACCCTTCGGCTTTCCTGTCGTCCCTGAGGTATAAATCACATAAGCCAAGTCCTTTGGTCCATTGACCGTTTCCAAATTCGTATGTGCTTCCGAAGCCCATTCACTGCCGTCTAACAGCACCTGTGTCCCTGAGAAGGCAACTTTATCCTGCATATGGCTTTGCAGCAGCAATACCTCCACTTGCGCGTCCTCTAACATATACTGCATCCGCTCTTCAGGATAATTCGGATCGATCGGCACATACGCTCCGCCCGCCTTGAGAATAGCAAGAACGCCGATGACCATATTCAAGGATCGTTCAGCCAGAATAGCCACGGGCTGATTGGCTTGTACCCCTTGAGCTCTTAACGTCCGGGCTAATTGATTTGCGCGTTCGTTTAATACTTGATAGGTCATTCGTTCCGATTCAAACACCACCGCGGTATGAACCGGGGTAAGCTCTGCTTGAGCTTCGAACAGCGCTTGAATCGTTCTATCTCTTGGATAATCCGTGGACGTTGCATTAAACTGATCAACAATCTGCGACTGCTCTTCGTGATCCATCATCTCTAACGCTTCCAACTGCGCTTGCGGATTGAATGCAATCCTATCGATCAAATGCAGGAAGTGCTTCTTCATCCGTTCTATCGTTGATCGATCGAATAATGCCGCAGCATATTCAAACTCAATGAAGATTGATTCCCCATGTTCATAAGCCGTCAAGGTAAGATCGAATTTAGCCATGCGGTGATCTTCCGCATAAGGCCTCAGCTTCAGTCCTTCCATACTCATCTCTGTTTGCTCCGTATTCTGCAGCACAAACATCGTATCGAATAAAGGGTTGCGGCTCAGATCCCGATCAATCGACAACTGCTCTACCAGCACCTCAAGTGGATACTCCTGATTCGCAAAAGCGTTTAAGGTCAAGTCCTTGACCTCTTGCACATAATCCACGAACGTTTTATGTGCAGCAGGATAGCTGCGAAGAGCTAAGGTATTGACGAACATACCAATTAACGGTTCCAAATCTGGATGGGTTCGGCCTGCTACCGGAGTCCCCACGATGATGTCTTCCTGCCCGCTGTACTTATGCAGGAAGGTCGTATACGCTGCTAGCAGCACCATATATAACGTTGCGCCACTTTGCCTTGAAATGCTCCGCAGTGCTTCACTCCGGCGCTCATCAATGACGAGGGACACAACATCTCCCTCATGCGTCTGAATGCTTGGCCGCGGATGATCAGTCGGCAGTTCCAATTTCGGAAGCTCTCCGGTGAACACATCCAGCCAGTATGCCTCCTGCCCCTTGATCCGCTCGCTTTCGTTCTCTGTCTGCTGCCACATCGCATAATCTTTGTACTGAATAGTGAGCGGCAGCAGTTCCTCCCCTGCGTACAACCGTGCAAATTCACCCACTAAGATATTCATTGATGTCCCATCCGATATGATGTGATTCATATCGAACAGCAATAGGTGCCGATCCGCCTGCGCTTGCCCATCGCTTGGCTTCAAGGCAATTAACCCCACGCGAAGCAGCGGCGGTTGATCCAGTGCGAACACTCGGACAAACTGACGAATCTGTGCCCCAACTTCCGTTTCGCTGGCTTCTGCATATTCTACTGCGAATGGAACCGTATCGTAGATGCGTTGAACAGGTTCACCTTCATGCATCTCGAATCCAGTACGCAACGTTTCATGACGGTTCAACAGCTTGCGGAAAGTATCCTCGAAGCGCTCACGGTCCAAATACCCTTCCAAGCTAATCACGCTTGGCATGTTATAGCTTAAAGAAGCGCCTTCCGATTGCTGGGCAATGAATAACCGTTTCTGAGCTGAGGATACAGGATAAACCCCACGCTGCTCTACAAGCGGAATGGCTAGATACTTCTGTTGCTCCATCTGCTCCATGATATCCGCCATTTGTTCAATCGTTGGGTACTGGAACACTTCACGAAGCGGCAATTCAATATTCAACTCTTTATAAATGCGGCCAACTAATGTGGTTGCGCGTAAAGAATGGCCTCCTAATGCAAAGAAATCATCCTGCACGCCCACCTTGTCAATACCCAACACGTCCTGCCAGATTGATGCCAGTCGAGCCTCCATCGAGGTGCGCGGCGCCACATAGTCTGCACCCGTCATCGCATCACCTTTCGGTTCTGGCAAGGCTTTACGATTGATCTTGCCGTTAGGTGTCAGCGGCATAGCTTCAATCTGCATAAAGTACGTTGGAATCATGTAACTAGGCAGGCTTTGAGCCATTGCGCTTCGCAAGGCTTGAACATCTAAAGTCTCGGCTGCTACAACATAAGCACAGAGTGCTTGTTGCCCCTCTTTATCCTTTCTGGCTACCACTACCGCTTCCTGAACAGCTTCCACCTGCGCAAGGCAAGCTTCCACTTCACCGACCTCAATGCGGTAGCCGCGGATTTTCACTTGGTCGTCGAATCGGCCCAAGTATTCAATGGTCCCATCAGGCAGCCATTTGGCCAGATCACCTGTTCGATACATCCGCTGTTTAGAATCAAATGGATGGGCAATGAATTTCTCCCTTGTCAGCTCAGGTCTATTCCAGTAGCCTCTGGCCAGTCCATCACCCGCAATACATAATTCCCCCGGAACCCCTACAGGCTGCACTTGATTCCCACTGCTTACGATGAATACCTCGGTATTGGCAATCGGCTTGCCAATGACAACCTCTCTATCATGCGTCACTTCTTTAACACAGGACCATACGGTTGTCTCTGTTGGACCATACATGTTATATATACGGGCTGATGTGCGCAGCTGCAGCTCTCTCAACAGCGAATTCGAAAAAGCCTCTCCGCCAATTAAAATATCGGATACCTTCTCCAGACAAGCCGCTTGCTGGGCATCGATTAACATCTTCATCCTAGATGGAGTCATTTGAAGCATATCTGCACGTTCGTTCAAGATCAAATCACTTAATGCCTTAGCGTCTGCTTGTTGGGATTCACTGGCAAGCACGACTTTACTTCCCAAGCTTAAAGGAACGAATAATTCCAACACAAAGATATCGAACGAGAGGGTTGTAACAGAAAGCATCGACTTCTCTTCAGCAAAATCAATCTGTTCAGCCATGCTCCAAATAAAGTTCACTACAGCTTGATGTGGAAGCATGACCCCTTTCGGCTTACCTGTGGTTCCTGAGGTGTAGATCATATAGGCCAAATCATTGAAATCGTTAATCGTTTCTAGGTTCGTTGCTGCCGCCTGATCAACGGTAGGCTCATCTAAAGCAATCTGTATACCTGTGTAGGATACCTTGTGCTCCAAATGACGTTGTAACAACAGTACCTTTGCTTGGGAATCCTCTAACATATACGCGATGCGCTCTGTTGGGTAGGTTGGATCCATCGGCACATACGCCCCGCCCGCTTTTAATACTGCGAAAAGGCCTACGACCATCTCCAATGAACGTTCACAAAGCAAGCCTACTGGCTGGTCAGGACTTACTCCGTTATCTCTCAATTTCCGAGCTAATTGATTAGCACGTTCGTTCAATGCGCGGTAGGTAAGGCTCTGTCCCTCACATACCACAGCTATGCGGTCAGGTGTACGTTCCACCTGTTCTTCAAACAGCTGATGAACCGTCTTTCCTCTCGGGTAATCCAATGCTGTTGCATTGAATTGGTCTACAATCTGATCTTTTTCTTCCTGCGTGATGAGCTCTAACGCCCCCAGCTTCGCCTTTGGCTGTTCTACTATTGCATGAAGCAATTGAAGGAAGTGGCCAATCATACGCTCAACCGTCTTGCGTTCAAATAATGCCGTCGCATATTCCAGCTCGAAAGAAATGACACTGCCTGCTTCGATCGCCGTTAAGGTCAGGTCAAATTTCGCCACGCGATGCTCGCTTGCATACGGCTTGAACTGCAAGCCTTCTATGCTTCGTTCGGCCTGCTTCATATTCTGCAGAATAAACATCGTAGTAAACAGCGGATTGCGGCTCAGAGCACGCTTGATCGGCAGCTGTTCTACTAAGGATTCTAAAGCGTATTCTTGATGCGCATAACCGCTCAGCGTCTGCGCCTTCACTTCTTGTATATACTGCTCGAAGGTTTTCTCCTTCACTGGGAA
>CAYUSG010000026.1:17759-30473 GCA_964447355.1 uncultured Paenibacillaceae bacterium | reverse complement strand
CGGTGGTGTGGAAGGTCGGCTACTCAATTAATGGGTAGCCTCCTATCCGATTGTTGCAAAATATCCGTATTAGCACAATTTGTGTTCCATGGATTGAATCCGTTGTTCATCTGGGGTAATAAATACCGTTTTTTGATGATCGTAAATGAAAAATCCGGGTTTAGCTCCATTTGGTTTTCTGACATGCCGAATGAGGGTGTAGTCTACCGGGACTTGGCTGGATTCTTTAGCTTTACTGAAGTAAGCTGCAATCATTGCCGCCTCTTCCAACGTAGCTTCGCTGAACTCCTGTCCATTAATAACAACATGTGAACCAGGAATATCCTTCGTATGCAGCCAAGTATCCGAGGAACGGGCAAAGCGATTCGTTAAGTATTCATTCTGCATATTATTCTTGCCGACATAGATCGGTATGCCCTCACTCGAGGTGTAACAATGAAGCTGGGGCTTGCCGGACTTCTTTCGTTTCTTTGATTTATTCCTATCTCTTAGGTACCCCTGCTCTACAAGCTCCTCGCGTATCTCGTCAATATCAGCTAGACCAGCATTTTCAAGCTGCTGTAAGATTGTATCTAAATACACAATTTCAGCTTCCGTCTGCTGCAGCTGATCCTTCACGACGGCCGCACTGTTCTTGAGCTTAGTGTACTTTTTGAAATAACGTTGTGCATTATCTGACGGATTCAGCTGCGGGTCCAGCGGAATTCTGATTGTGGCTTGCTCTTCATCATAATAGTTAATGACCTCTACATCACTATCCCCGCGTTGGATCTGGTAAAGATGAGCTGTAACCAGTTCGCCAAGCATTCTTTGCTCGTCAGCATGTTTGGATTCTTCTATCGTATCCTGCAGTTTATAAATTTTCTTCTCATTTTTGTTTTTTTCGTTCTGAATAAATTTGATCAAATCTGAGGCTCTTTGCTTTACAGCATCTTTTTCCGCTTTTCCGCTGTAGAAGGCTTCAAGCAATTGACTTACTGTGTCGAAAGAAGTTGTTGTCCCATTGATATGCTGCAATTCAATGACAGAAAAATAGCTTTTGTCTTTAGGGTTTGTCTTCAATGCAGGCACATATTGGTGCTGGCTTGCAGGTTTCAGCACTTGAACGAAGCTTTGGTAAAGTCCATTCGGGGTTTGATCTGCCTGTGCTTCATGCCTGAATACGATTTCCTTCGCTACGAGCGGGCTTATCCCTTCGAAGGCTCTAACGAGCTGTTGATCAGACCTGAGCGCTTTACCATCCTCATGTATAGATTGCAGCACGCTCCAGAACTCGAATCCGTTGTCGTGCTCCAGCCATGTCATAGGATCGCGTTTGCCTTGTTCTGGCGGGGCTATGTACGGGCTGCCCGGCAGAATGGATCTGTATGTGCTGATCGCTGGCGTTACATGGTGAATGCCGTCCATGATCAGTCGGGTTTCAGGATTTAATAAGATGATATTGCTGTGTCGGCCCATTATCTCAATGATGATAGTTTTGGTCTGCACGTCCCCTAATTCATCACGTTGTCTCACCTTTATATGTATGACCCGCTCCATCCCGATTTGTTCAATGGATTCAATAATGCCGCTTTCGCAATGTTTTCGCAGCAGCATACAGAACATAGGCGGTTCAAGGGGATTCACAAATTGTTCTTCCGTAAAATGAACCCGCGGGTAGGTTGGGTTAGCAGACAGTAAGAGCTTGAGGTTTCTGCCTTGCGCACGAATCATGAAGATCAGATCATGCCCGCTCGGTTGGTGTATTTTATTTATTCTTCCGCCAATAC
Organism: uncultured Paenibacillaceae bacterium; assembly: GCA_964447355.1. Taxonomy (GTDB): domain Bacteria; phylum Bacillota; class Bacilli; order Paenibacillales; family CAYUSG01; genus CAYUSG01. The sequence continues at coordinate 28,704 of CAYUSG010000026.1, read as the reverse complement.
ACGCCTGGAGCTCGTGTACGATTGCACGGACCACTAATCCGTCTAGTGCCATATTGAGCATCTCCATTCTATTGCTGTCACTCAAGTCTATAATTGACTCCTTTATCTATGATGCCATATTTTGATTCAAAACTTAAGCGTAATATGCTTTGTCCCTTTTTATTTCGGGGAAAAGTGGGCGGAATGGGATATTTTCTGGCTTGTCTGAATACATTTACCCTAGTACGAGTTGCTTGTGAGGATGAATGAGGCTTAGAAGTGTTACATTCATTCACGACGAATTAGCGACTATGACAGTAGGAGGGAACAAGATGAGTGAAAAGAAGTGGCATCAGTTGGATACACAGCAGCTGTTACAGCAGCAGCAAACCGATCCACTACATGGTCTCAGCACTGAGGAGGTTCAGCGCAGACAGCAGAAGGTTGGCTTGAATGAACTGGCAGAAGGCAAGAAAGTTTCGCCCATCACACTGCTGCTTAACCAATTTAAAGATTTTATGGTGCTCGTTCTCGTTGCAGCCACTTTAATTTCGGGATTGCTTGGTGAGTACTTGGATGCCATCACGATCATTGCCATTATTATTCTGAATGGAATTCTAGGATTTGCCCAGGAGTTCCGGGCTGAGCGCTCCTTAAGAGCTTTAAAAGAGTTGTCTGCTCCGACCTCGAAAGTTAATCGAAATGGGCAGTGGACCGAAGTTGCAGCGCGTGATTTAGTACCCGGTGACATTATAGCTGTAGAAAGCGGGGACCGCATCCCAGCGGATGTTCGTTTTATTGATGCAACGCAGTTGTATGTTGAAGAATCCGCTTTAACAGGTGAATCTGTTCCCGTGGGCAAACATGCTAATGTGATTGCTGATGCAGATGTCAATTTAGGGGATCAACGGAATTTAGGCTTTATGGGAACGATGGTCACTAGAGGAAAGGGCACCGCAGTGGTTGTTAGAACAGGAATGCAGACGGAAATGGGGAAAATTGCCGATCTTATTCAGAGTACGGATACGATGGAAACGCCGCTTCAGCATCGTTTGGAGCAATTGGGTAAAATATTGATTGCAGTTGCGCTGGGGTTAACCATCATGGTTGTAGTTGCAGGTATTCTGCATGGACAACCGATGTACGGTATGTTTCTTGCCGGGGTCAGTTTAGCGGTTGCAGCCATTCCTGAGGGATTGCCGGCAATCGTGACAATCGCTTTGGCACTGGGTGTGCAGCGAATGATTAAACGTAAAGCGATCGTACGCAAATTGCCTTCAGTGGAGACCTTAGGCTGTGCTTCCGTAATTTGCTCTGATAAAACAGGCACCTTAACACAGAACAAAATGACCGTGACCCATTTGTGGAATGGCGGTCGTTTGCTGGAGGTTACAGGGGAAGGTTATGCTCCTAATGGCCACATACTATCAGAAGGCAAACCAGTAGATATACGTAATGACCAGACGCTTCGACGCTTACTGCAAATTTCGGTACTTTGCAATAACGCTGTTCTGCAGGAGACGTATCCTGAACAACAGAATCGCAAAAAGCAAAGACAAGACGTTCAGCCCATGTGGGCTATCAACGGTGATCCAACCGAAGGCGCATTGGTCGTCTTAGGTGCGAAAGCGGGCTACACCCACAAATCGCTGCAGGAAACGTATCGAAAGGTGGCAGAGCTTCCCTTTGACTCTGAGCGCAAAAGAATGTCTGTACTCGTTGAGCATCAAGGGGGTCGATTGCTGTTATCCAAAGGGGCCCCGGATGTGCTGCTGGAAAAATGCGCGTACATTCTTTGGGAGGGCAAGGTCACACCCCTAACGGGCACGCTGCGTAAGAAGGTTGAGGCAGCCAATGAAGCCATGGCGAAAAATGCGCTTCGCGTTCTGGCGCTTGCTTATCGCGACATGAAGTCATCTGAACAACGCGATTTGGATGAGCGCTTCGAAGAAGGTTTAATCTTCGTAGGTTTAACGGGGATGATTGATCCGCCTAGAAAAGAAGTGAAGCAAGCGATTAGCAAATGTAAACGTGCAGGCATCAAAACCGTAATGATCACGGGTGATCATCAAATTACTGCGGAAGCCATCGCAAGGGAGCTGGGCATGCTGCCCGATAAAGGGCTCATCGTCAATGGAAAGCAGCTTCAAGCAATGACCGATGAGCAGCTTGATGCTAAGGTAGATCACATTTACGTATTCGCTCGTGTATCGCCGGAGCACAAGCTGAGAATTGTCAAATCTCTGCAGCGCAAAGGCCATGTTGTAGCGATGACAGGTGATGGTGTAAATGATGCGCCAGCTATTAAAGCAGCTGACATTGGGATCGCCATGGGGATCACGGGCACAGACGTATCCAAAGAAGCATCTGCATTAATATTAAGCGATGATAATTTCGCAACGATTGTAGCGGCGGTTGAAGAAGGCCGCGGTATTTATGAGAATATCCGTAAATTTATCCGTTATATGCTAGCTTCAAATGTAGGTGAAATTTTGACCATGTTTATCGCTATGATGTTGGGCATGCCGTTGCCGCTAGTCCCCATTCAGATATTGTGGGTGAATCTCGTTACAGATGGACTTCCTGCTATGGCTCTTGGTGTCGACCAGGCCGAGGGTGATCTTATGCAGCAGCAGCCTAGGCCTGCTAAAGAGAATATTTTTGCCCGTCGATTAGGATGGAAAATTATTAGCCGCGGTGTCCTGATTGGGATATGTACGCTGGCAGCCTTTTGGCTGGTGCTCCGTGACATGCCGGGTGATGCACAGAATTTAATAAAAGCCCAAACCGTTGCTTTTGCGACCTTGGTGATGGCCCAGCTTATTCATGTGTTTGATTGCCGCAGCTCACGCTCCATTTTTCATCGCAATATATTAGAGAACAAATACTTAGTTTTTGCTGTTCTTTCATCGATCCTCCTGCTGGTGGGCGTGTTATATATCGAAGCCTTGCAACCTATTTTTAAAACCGTTCCACTTGGCTTAAGAGAATGGTGTCTGGTCTTAGTGTTTGCAGGTATACCAACGTTCTTAGTGGGCATCGGCAGTGTTCTAAGAAAACCAAAACGCAAAAAGATTCGTTATACCACTTCTATCGGTCCTATCGCTTAAAAAATCTACTCAATCTCTTCCATTTACGGTATGATATGCATAGCAGATTGAAGGAGGAGAGAGAAACTTATGGAATTTACGAAAATGAATGGACTAGGCAACGATTTTATCGTTGTGTATGGAGAACCAACATTGCCTGATGATGCCTCTGAGCTCGCTGTCAGGCTGTGTAACCGATTTTTCGGCATTGGGGCGGATGGACTGGTGTACATTTTGCCTTCAGAACAGGCTGATTTTATGATGCGCATTATCAATTCAGACGGATCCGAGGCTGAGCAGTGCGGGAATGCCATTCGCTGCGTAGCGAAATACGTGTATGATCATCAATTGATCGATCAAACGAATGTAACGATTGAAACCATTGGCGCGGGTGTTCAGAGCGTACAGTTAAATGTAGAGCAAGGTAAGGTCAGCACTGTCCGGGTTGATATGGGCTTGCCTGTATTAGAAGGATTAAAAGTACCGACGACACTGGACCTTAATCCCATCGTTCAACAACCGATAGAAGTAGACGGGCAGCGTTTTGAATTTACAGCAGTATCCATGGGAAATCCCCATTGCGTGATCTACGTCGATGATGCCGTGAACTTTGACCTTCAGCAATGGGGGCCCAAGCTGGAAGTACATCCTTTGTTCCCGCGCAAAATTAATGTCGAGTTTGTGACGGTAAACAGTCCGAATCAAATGGATATGAGGGTTTGGGAGCGGGGCGCAGGCCCGACTTTAGCGTGTGGCACAGGTGCTTGTGCAACATTGGTATCCTCGGTACTTAATGGAAAGAGTGATCGAAAAGCTACGGTCTCTCTCAAGGGCGGGGACTTGTTTATAGAGTGGAATGAGGAAGACAATCATGTGTATATGACTGGGCCGGCTGCTGAAGTATTTAAAGGCAAGCTCATCTAAAAAAGCTTTTTTATAACGGGGTGTCCAGAAGTATTTTTGACTTTTGGATGCCTTTTATTTTGTTTCAAAACATTGCTCATCACGGGAACTGGGATAACATCTATTTATCTTTACATATCTTTTATGGTACATTAATAGCAATAGTCAAATAAAATACATGGATGTTAAAGCACCACATCTAGTCCCTTGGTTTCTCGGTACTAGGTGTGGTGACTATGTTTAAGGGTGGGATGGAAGGTGAAACCTGACCTGCGCAAGGCGCTTCAACAGGAAATCTTAACCGGTGACGGAGCTATGGGGACATACTTATATCAACTTGGCTTTCCCGTCGGTATTTCATATGAGGAACTCAATATTCTTAAGCCAGACGTCATTGCTGATGTACATCGCAAATATTATGAAGCTGGCGCCCGTGTGATTGAGACGAATACATTTTCTGCGAATCGCGAGAAGCTCTCGAAATATGGCTTAGAACACGAAGTAGAGTCTATAAACAGAGCCGGGGTTAAAATTGCTAGACAAGCGGTTGGAGAAGATGCTTATATCGTAGGGTCTGTGGGGTCCATTCGCGCAGGCCAGCGCAAAAATGTTAGAACCTCGCAGTTAAAAAAGGATTTGGAACAGCAAATTTCAATTCTCATTGATGAGGCAGTGGATGGCATCGTCCTGGAAAGCTTCTATGACTTAGAAGAAATGCTAATCGCATTAAAGGTCGTTCGGGCATTGTCCAATATTCCTGTCATTTGCCAATTTGCAACGGAAGGGGTGGGCCGCACCAATGATGGTTTTACCGTAGAAGAGGCCTTCCGTAAAGTGGTGGAAGCAGGCGCGGATGTAGTTGGATTCAACTGCCGCAGCGGTCCTAACGGTATTATGCGTTCTATGGAACAGCTTTCATTGCGCGGGACGGTCCCGATTTCGGTTTTTCCTAACGCTGGGATACCCGATTATATTGACGGCAAGTACACGTATATGGCGTCGCCAGAATATTTTGCTGAGAGTGCTAAGGATTTTGCACAGTTAGGTGCTAGAATCATAGGCGGTTGCTGCGGGACTACACCTGAGCATATTAAAGCGATGGCCAGCATTTTAAAAGGACTTAAGCCGCTGCAGGACGAGCGGGTTTCAGCGGATGCACAGCAGCAAAGGCATGAATCAAGCGATGCCGCCAAGCCGCTGTCCGTGATTCATAACGAACCTCAGGCCAAAACGGACAATAAGTCTAATAGCCAGCCAACCCTTGTTGATATTGTAAAAGAACGCCACACTGTCATCGTAGAATTGGACCCTCCCAGGGATCTTGACATTACTAAATTTATGGCAGGCGCTGAAGCACTGCATCAAGCTGGGGCCGATGCATTAACCATGGCGGACAACTCGCTTGCTGTGACGAGAATGAGCAATATGGCCCTGGGTCAGTTAGTGAAAGATCGTGTAGGTATCAGGCCGCTTGTCCATATTGCATGCAGAGACCGTAATCTAATCGGAACGCAAACGCACTTGATGGGCTTTGATGCGCTTGGTATTGATCATGTCCTTGCGGTGACAGGAGACCCTGCCCGATTCGGTGATCTTCCAGGCTCCAGTTCTGTTTATGATCTCACATCGTTTGAAATCATTCGCATGATTAAACAGATTAACGAAGGCATTGCATTCTCAGGCAAACCGTTGAAGCAGAAGGGGAAATTCGTTGTGGGTGCAGCCTTTAATCCGAATGTGAAATACCTGGATAAGGCAGTCAAACGCTTGGAACGTAAAATAGAATCCGGCGCAGACTACATCATGACCCAGCCTGTTTATGATACTAAGCTCATCGAGCAAGTCTATGAATCTACTAAGCATCTGGACGTCCCGATTTTTATTGGCATCATGCCGCTGGCGAGCGGCCGCAATGCAGATTATCTGCATAACGAAGTGCCGGGCATTCAGCTTTCGGAGGATGTGCGTCAGCGGATGAATGGACTTCAAGGGGAAGAAGGCCGCAAAGTAGGTGTTGAAATCGCTAAGGAGTTGCTAGACTGTGCACTTTCTTATTTCAAAGGCATCTATTTAATTACACCTTTCTTATTCTATGAGATGAGCGTTGAGCTTACAGAGTACGTCTGGCAAAAAACAAACCGTCCCGATTTCCACTTGTACCCATGTTCAAAATGAATTAAAATAGGTGAGTGGATGTGATTCGGATGGTTCAAAGTATGACAGGATTTGGTCAAGCTCACCGCTCGGTGAACGGACTAAAACTGCAAATCGATATGAAATCAGTTAATCATCGATATAGTGAAGTCATGGTACGCATGCCGCGTGAATGGCTGATGTTTGAAGACTTATTGAAGAAAACAGTTCTTCAGTTCATCAAACGCGGCAGGGTTGATATGTTCGTGACGATTGAATATGAGAACACCTCGGAAAAGCTAGTAGAAGTGGATTGGTCCTTAGCTGAACAGTATGTGAAGGCTTCAGACCAATTGAGGGACCAGCTTGGATTACAGGGCGAGCTCTCCATAGCCGAACTAATGAAGCTTCCCGAGGTTGTTTTTCTTAAGGACAACCTTAGTGTTTCTGCAGAAATGTTAGAGGCTGCACTGAAACAATGTGCTCTTGATGCTGTTCAACAGCTTTCACAAATGCGTGGAAGTGAAGGGGCTCAGCTATATAACGATCTTCTTGAGCGGATGAATCATCTCGCTCAGTATATTGAGGATATAGAGCAAAACACCAGTGTCGCATTAAAGGAATACAGGGCCAAATTAAATACACGCTTGCAAGAATTGCTTGGGGACACTAAAATGGACGAAACACGGCTCTCAATGGAAGTGGCGCTACTTGCTGAACGCTCTAACATAGATGAGGAGTTAACACGGCTGAAAAGCCATCGCACCCAATTCATGGAGCTGCTGCATAGCAGTGAACCAGCAGGACGCAAAATGGATTTCTTGATTCAAGAAATGAACCGTGAAATTAATACGATCGGATCCAAATCCAGCTATCAACCGATTGTAAGTATCGTCGTAGAAGTGAAAGCTGAACTAGAGAAGATTCGTGAGCAGGTTCAGAATATAGAGTAATTCAGTGGGTTAAGCAGTAAGTATGAGCTGCTGGTGATTCGGCAACAATAGTGCAAAGCAAGAGGAGGAAACTAGGATGGCTATCAAACTTATTAATATCGGTTTTGGTAATATTGTTTCGGCTAATCGGATTATCTCAATCGTAAGTCCTGAGTCCGCACCGATTAAGCGAATCATTCAAGAAGCGAGGGACCGACATATGCTGATAGATGCTACATATGGAAGAAGGACTAGAGCCGTGATTATTACAGACAGTGACCATGTGATTCTATCGGCGGTGCAGCCGGAAACGGTAGCTCATCGCTTAACGAATAAGGAAGATGATCATGTCGAGTAGAACAGATGGCAAGCAAGGCTTGTTAATTGTACTGTCAGGACCATCTGGTGTGGGTAAAGGAACGGTATGTTCTGCATTGCGTGAGCGGATGCCAGAGCTTATCTATTCCATTTCGGCAACAACGCGTAAGCCGCGAGAGGGAGAAGTAGAGGGTGTAAACTATTTCTTCAAATCGAGAGATCAATTCGAACATATGATTCATCATGGGCAGCTGCTGGAATGGGCGGAGTATGTTGGCAACTATTACGGTACGCCGGCACATTTCGTAAAAGAGACGATTGAGCAAGGTAAAGATATTATTCTAGAAATTGAAGTTCAGGGTGCACTTAAAGTGAAACAGAATTTCCCTGAAGGTGTGTTTATTTTTCTAACCCCTCCTTCTTTGTCAGAATTAAAGGACCGTATCACTAAGCGCGGCACAGAAACAGAAGAGTCCATACGCAACCGTATGGAAGTAGGTATAGAAGAAATCAAATTAATGGAACAATACGATTATGCGGTTGTCAATGATACGATAGAGCAAGCTTGTCAACGAATCGAGTCTATTATTACAGCGGAGCATTGCAAGAAGGAACGAATGATCAAACAAATAAAACCATGGATTGTAGAGGTGAACTAAACATGTTATATCCATCCATTGATGATATGTTAACGAAAATTGAAAGCAAATACTCCTTAGTCGTAGCGGCTTCCAAACGTGCAAGAGCGTTAAAAGAAGGAAAGCGTTCAGACCTGACTAAACCGAAGTCCCATAAATACGTTGGCATTGCTCTTGAAGAAATCCACCTTGATCTTATCGAATACGAACAGATTAAATCATAAATCGAAGCAGCAGCTTAAACAACAACCCTTTGTGGTTGTTATTTTTTTCTAACAATGTGAGCGGAAAGTGGTGAACAGCAGATGTTAAATGGATTAACCGTCGTATTGGGGGTAACGGGCGGAATTGCAGCTTATAAAGCAGCTAGCTTATGCAGTAAACTCGTCCAGGCTGGCGCTGAAGTAAGAGTTATTATGACACAGTCGGCGGTTCAATTTATTACGCCCCTAACCTTTCAAACGATCTCGCGTCATGATGTGATGGTTGATATTTTTGATGAGAAGGATGCTTCCTCCGTATCTCATATTGATATAGCGGATCGGGCTGATCTGTTTGTTGTGGCTCCGGCTACGGCTAATATGTTAGCGAAAATGACCTACGGGTTAGCAGATGACATGTTAAGCACAACGTTGTTGGCAACGACGGCGCCTATTCTAGTGGCTCCCGCGATGAATGTTCACATGTATGAACATGCCGCAGTACAGCATAATATGAAGATATTGAAGGAGAGAGGCGTTCACTTCATCGATCCTAATGAAGGTCAATTGGCTTGTGGTTACGTGGGAAAAGGCAGGTTGGCTGAACCAGAACAGATCTTTGACCGCATTCAATCCTTGTTAAGTCCACAACGCAGCTTAGCCGGAAAAAAGCTGCTTGTTACTGCAGGAGGTACCGTTGAGCGCATTGATCCTGTACGCTATCTGACCAATGATTCGTCTGGCAAAATGGGTTATGCCATTGCTGAAGCAGCACGAGATATGGGGGCATCTGTAACATTAGTATCTGCAAATGTTCAATTGTCTCCTCCACAAGGTGTGAAACTGCTTAAGGTGGAATCGGCCTGGCAGATGCTCGACAGCGTGATGGATGTATTCCATGAACAGGATATCGTTATAAAGGCAGCTGCTGTAGCTGATTATCGTCCGGTTCAGCAAGCGAACCAGAAAATCAAGAAATCATCAGAACGAATGACCTTAGAGCTGGAGAAAACCGTGGATATTCTAGCTCGGCTTGGCGAGCTTAAGCAGCATCAGTTTGTGGTTGGTTTTGCTGCGGAAACGGAGAATGTTGAGCAGCATGCTTTGGCTAAATTGAAGCGTAAGCAATGCGATTTCATTGTAGCAAACGATGTGAGTGAAGCGGGATCAGGGTTTCGTTCGGACACGAACCGAGTCATCGTGTTTGATCAACAGGGAACCGTTGAAGCCATGCCGCTGATGAGTAAACGTCATGTAGCCGAGCGATTATTGAAGTTAGTAGCCGAGCGGCTGCCAAAGGCTGAGGAGGATACGGATGTACGCAAGGGTCATCGTTGATGTGGCTGCTAAACAGACAGATCGTGCCTTTGATTATGAGATTCCAAGCCATCTTGCAGATTGGGTTCACATCGGCAGCAGGGTGGCTGTTCCGTTTGGTCCACGCATCTTGCAGGGGTTTGTCATCCATGTGACAGATCGCACGGATATGGATTCGAGTAAGATTAGATCCATTAAAGAGGTGCTTGATCTTCAGCCTCCTTTAACGGAAGATTTGATTCAATTGGCTGATTGGATCAGTCGTTATTACGCCTGTAAACACATATTAGTGCTGCAAGCGATGGTGCCGGGAGCTTTGAAAGCGAAGGCGGAGCGAAGTGTGCGGCTGGACGAACACTGGAAGACGCTGTTGAATCATACCGGAGAATCGGATGAATCACAAGCCATGCTGGAATATATTCAAGCCCGAAACAGCGTAGCTTTACCCGCGCTGTTTTCTGTATTTCCGAAGCGGGAGCGCACGGTGAAACGATGGCTTGAGCAAGGTGTCTTGCATGAAGTGGTTCGCATTAAAGATCGTGTAGCTAAGAAAACGCAGCTTGCCATTCGTCCTGCTGTCGATGCAGATGACTTGCGCAAAGCTGCGGCAAGCTTGCCTGTTCAAGCTGCTAAACAGAAGCTCGTATTGGACTATTTTGTCGAGCATCCTGATCAAGTATGGATGTCAGAGCTGACATCCAGATTAGGGGTGAGTGCAGCCTCGATCAAGAGTTTAGTAGAGAAGGGCTGCCTTGAGCAAACGACCGAAGAAGTGCAGCGTGACCCTTATGCCCATCGGGAATTCGAACGAACGCAGCCCTTGCCGCTCACTGACGAACAGCGCCATGTTGTGCACGCAATTTTGCCAGCAATAGAACAGCGGCAGTTTCAAGCTTATCTGCTTCATGGTGTAACTGGAAGCGGTAAGACCGAGGTGTATCTTCAGCTTATTGATGCTTGCATACGTGCTGGCCGCGAAGCGATCGTGCTTGTGCCCGAAATCGCCTTAACCCCTCAAATGGTAGAGCGATTCAAAGGGCGCTTCGGGGATCAGGTGGCTGTACTGCATAGTCGTCTATCGCAGGGTGAGCGCTATGATGAATGGCGCAAAATCCAAACCCAACAAGCCAGCGTAGCGGTAGGCGCCCGTTCCGCTGTCTTTGCGCCTTTTCGAAAGCTGGGTTTGATTATTATGGATGAGGAACACGAAAGTTCTTACAAACAAGAAGAAAGTCCCAAATACCACGCGAGAGAAGTAGCTTTGGAAAGAGGCCGCCTGAACCAAGCGGCTGTGATTCTGGGCTCAGCCACGCCTTCGCTAGAGAGCTTCTTTCGAACGACGAAGCTTGCTACTTCTCAATCCACTCCGCTCCAGTTGTATCAGATGAAGCAGCGAGTTCACGGCCGTCCTTTGCCGGAGGTTCATGTTGTAGATA
>CAYUSG010000026.1:0-17749 GCA_964447355.1 uncultured Paenibacillaceae bacterium | reverse complement strand
GTAATCGTTCTATGTTCAGTAAACCTCTGCACGAGGCGATTCAACAGCGCTTGGATCGACAAGAGCAAATGGTGCTGCTGTTAAATCGAAGAGGATACTCTACCTTCGTGATGTGCCGTTCATGCGGTTATACAGCTTCTTGCCCGCATTGTGATATTTCATTAACTTATCATCGTAATACACGGGTGATTCGCTGTCATTATTGCGGTTATACAGAAAGAGAGGCTGCTGCTTGTCCGGACTGCGACAGTGAGCATATCCGTTATTTCGGTACGGGCACGCAGAAGGTGGAAGAAGAACTAGGGAAGCATTTTCCTGGCATACGAGTGATTCGTATGGATGTGGATACTACTACTGAGAAAGGGTCACATGAAAAATGGCTGAATCAGTTTAAACAGCGGAAAGCGGACGTGCTGCTAGGGACCCAAATGGTAGCTAAGGGGCTGGATTTTCCTTATGTGACGTTAGTAGGGGTCATTGCCGCAGATACGGTTCTTAATTTGCCTGATTTTAGGGCGGGCGAGAAAACCTTCCAGCTGTTAACCCAGGTAGCCGGGCGTGCCGGTCGACACGAACTGCCAGGGGAAGTTATTATTCAAACGTATGCACCTGAGCATTATAGTATTGAGACTTCCAAGCAGCATGATTACGAGTCTTTTGTAAAACAGGAGCTTCATTTGCGCAATCAGCTTATGTATCCACCCTTCTGTAAGTTGATCTTAGTGACACTCTCTCATACGGAGCTTCCGCTTCTAGTTAAGACCGCAGAACAATTAGCTTCGGACATTAAATCCAAATGGCAAGCCGTGAAAAGTGATGGCGTAATGGGCGGGCATGGTTGGCTGGATGTTCTAGGGCCTGTTGCTTCGCCTATTCCAAGGATCAAAGATAGATATCGATTCCAATGCGTGGTAAAATATCGGGGGGAAGGCGATGCAGCCGCCATCGTGAAACAAGCAGTTGACCAGTTGGAAGCTTCCTCGCCCGTCATACAAAAGTCTAATTTACAGATGATGATAGATGTAGATCCACAGGTGTTACTGTAAGCAGAGCTTGATTGAACAGCTATCTTGTATAGCCAGCTCTAGTAAAAATTAATCATGTAAACATATAGAGGGGTGCGATAGGAATGGCAATACGAATTATTGTAAAAGAACCGGATCCGGTTTTGAGAGAAAAGGCAAAGACAGTGACGAAGTTTAATGCAAATTTGCACAAGCTGTTAGATGATATGGCGGAAACGATGTATGATGCTGAGGGCGTGGGACTTGCTGCACCGCAGATTGCCATTTTGAAACGGGTTATCGTTGTAGATGTTGGTGATGAACAGGGGTTAATAGAAATGGTTAACCCGGAAATTGTGCATACGGAGGGCGAACAGCTTGGACCTGAGGGCTGTTTAAGTATTCCAGGCATTAATGGAGATGTAATGCGTCCCAATAAACTTAAAGTTCGCGGTCAGGATCGCAACGGGTCGTTTTTTGAGCTGGAAGCTGAAGGTTTTCTTGCCAGAGCCTTTTTCCATGAAATTGATCATTTGAACGGGGTACTATTTACAGACATCGCCGAAACTATTTACAAATTGGAGCGTCCTAATGGCCATCAATAATCAACGTATCGTATTTATGGGAACACCTGATTTTGCCGTACCTTGCTTACAAGTTTTATTAGAAGAAGGCTACCACGTGGCAGCCGTCGTTACACAACCCGATCGTCCGAAAGGTCGTAAGAGGGTGCTTACCCCGCCGCCTGTGAAGGTGGAAGCTGAGAAACACGGCATTCCCGTGCTGCAGCCCGAGCGATTGCGTCATGAGGAGGCTGTTGAAGCGATTCTGGAGTTCAAACCTGATCTGATTGTAACGGCGGCTTATGGTCAAATTCTGCCCAAATCGTTGCTGGAAGCACCCGAGTATGGTTGTATTAACGTTCATGCTTCACTTTTGCCTAAGTATCGAGGCGGAGCACCGATTCATTACGCTATCCTTAAAGGAGAGACGGCCACAGGTGTAACGATCATGTATATGGCGGAAGGCTTGGATACCGGGGATATGATTTCTAAGGTTGAAGTGGCGATTACTGACGAGGATACAACGGGTACGCTGCATGACAAATTAAGTGAAGCGGGATCCGCCTTGCTCAAGCAGACAGTGTCTCAACTATTCAATCGGGAAATTCAGGCTGTTCCACAAAACCACGATGAAGCTTCTTACGCCCCGAATATTTCGCGTTCCGATGAGCTGATTGATTGGACACGTTCATCCCGGGATATCTTCAATCAGATTAGAGGTCTTAGTCCGTGGCCTGTTGCATTTACGACTTGGGACGGACAAGGGTTGAAAGTGTGGGGCTGTCTGCCGCCGGAGACGAAAACATCTGTGAAGGACGATGCGGTTCCTGGTACGGTCTTAACTATGTCTTCTGAGGGTATACAAGTAAAGACGGGGGACGGTGCGGTTTGGTTGACCGAAATTCAACCGGCAGGTAAGAAAAGAATGACTGTCGCTGAATTTGCCCGCGGCAGTGAAATTCCTGAAGGAACCCTTCTCGGTCAATAGGTTAGAAAGCCATTAGTATACTAAGCTGGAGGAATGAAATTGAAATCTAAGACAGATCAAGCCGCAAGCCGATCCAAGACAGAACGCGAGGTGGCTATGGATATTCTCACTCGCGTGGATAAAGAAAACGCCTATAGTAATCTGCTGCTGAACCAAACCTTGCAGAAGGGGACGTTCGAGCGGCAGTCCTCCGCTTTCATTACGGAGCTTGTTTACGGAACGATTCAACGCTTAAACACGCTCGACTACTTCCTGAATCGTTTTGTAAGTAAAGGTGTACATAAGCTTGATCCTTGGGTGCGCAATTTGCTTAGGCTGAGTATGTATCAACTCATGTACCTAGACAGAGTTCCAGAGTTTGCAGCTGTGAACGAAGCGGTGAATATTGCCAAGCGTAAAGGACATAAAGGCATATCCGGCATGGTCAATGGCGTGCTTCGTAATGTTATTCGGCAGAAGGCAAGCCTGTCCGTACCCGACACATTACCAGCGGATGAATACATTGCTTTATCTACCTCACACCCGCGCTGGCTTGTCCGGCGCTGGATTCGCCAATATGGAGAAGAGACAACACGGCGCATGTGTGAAGCTAATAATGCTCCCCCGCATGTAAGCGTTAGGGTGAATGCATTACAATGCTCGCGGGAAGCGCTAATCGAGCAGTTTTCAGAACAAGACGTGGACATCACAGCTTCACCGGTGAGTCCTTCGGGTGTTATAGCTAAGGGGATTGGAAATATGGCCCATCACGAAGGCTTTACACAAGGATTATTCACCATTCAAGATGAAAGTTCAATGCTAGTTGCAGAAGCACTTCAGCCAGAACCTGGGATGACCGTGCTGGACTGCTGCGCGGCACCCGGCGGTAAAACAACGCATATTGCCGAGAAGATGCAGGATACAGGTGAAATTTGGGCTAACGATGTCCATGAACACAAGCGTACGCTAATTGAAGATCAAGCACAGCGGCTGCAATTGACCTGCATCCGAACGCTAGTATCGGATGCCATGCATTTAAAGGACCGTTTTCAAGCGGGTCAATTTGACCGTGTGTTACTGGATGCCCCTTGCTCCGGTCTTGGGGTGATTCGCAGGAAGCCTGATCTGAAGTGGCAAAAGGATGAAAGCGAAATTCAATCCATTCAGAGCGTTCAGGCTGACATTTTAGATCACATTGCTGATCTTGTTAAGCCCGGCGGCGTTCTAGTATACAGTACCTGTACACTTGAATATGAAGAGAATCAGCAGAATGTTCTTGGTTTCTTAAAGAAGCATCCCGAATTTGAATTAGATGAAGCCTTATCAGACATGTTGCCAGAAGCGGTTGTCAAGGCTCAAGAGCAAGCTGCAGCAGGGATGATCCAGATCTTGCCGCATTATTTTCACTCGGATGGATTTTTTATCGCCCGATTGCGTAAAAAGGCCTAGTGACCTGTTTGAATTACGGCTTAGGTCTATTTGTGTTACAATAAAACGATATTGGAATCCATTTCATAATACGCATTGGAAGCTACTAATTATGAAATGGATTTACTGAAAAGTACGAATCCAAAATTTGTAAACAGGTTGTGAGGACATGAAGCAAATCATTTATGATTTAACCTTTGAAAAACTGCAAGCATGGATGGAGGAAAAGGGACAGCCTAAATTTCGAGCGGGACAAATTTTCGACTGGCTCTACGTCAAGCGTGTGGATTCATTTGATGAGATGAGTAATCTGCCTAAGCAGCTGCGTGAGCTGCTTGAATCAGCGTTTCATTTCGGCTCACTGAATGAGATCACACGATTAGCTTCTAAGGATGGCACCGTTAAATTTTTATTCGGCTTGCATGATGAGCATGCCATCGAAACGGTCATCATGAAGCATAACTATGGTAACAGTGTCTGTGTGACA
Source organism: uncultured Paenibacillaceae bacterium (assembly GCA_964447355.1). Classification (GTDB taxonomy): domain Bacteria; phylum Bacillota; class Bacilli; order Paenibacillales; family CAYUSG01; genus CAYUSG01. The sequence continues at coordinate 13,300 of CAYUSG010000026.1, read as the reverse complement.
ACTCAGGTAGGATGCCGAATAGGCTGCACCTTCTGTGCATCAACATTGGGCGGCTTGAAACGAAACCTTACAGCAGGCGAAATTGTGGCACAAGTCGTTAAATCTCAGAAAATGTTAGACGCAACTAATGAGCGTGTAAGCAGTATAGTTATAATGGGGTCGGGTGAGCCGTTTGAGAATTTCGACGCAACGATGGATTTCCTTCGCATTATGATTCATGAGAAGGGGCTAAACATCGGTCAGCGTCATATTACAGTGTCTACGAGCGGTATAGTGCCTAGCATTTATAAATTTGCAGACGAGAATACGCAGATCAATTTGGCGATATCGATCCATGCCCCGAATGATGCGCTTCGCTCCCGATTAATGCCGGTGAATCGCCGCTTTCCTTTTGAAGAAGTGATCGCAGCCTGTCATTATTATCTCGAAAAAACGGGACGCCGCATTACGTTTGAGTATGCGCTGATTGGCGGAGTCAATGACCAGGCTGAGCATGCGGAAGAACTTGCAGAGGTTCTAAAGGATATGCTGTGCCATGTCAACCTCATTCCTGTGAATCACGTGCCGGAACGGGATTATGTGCGCACACCAAAGGAAGACATTTTTAATTTCAAACGCATACTGGAGCGTAAGCATATTAATACCACGATTCGGCGTGAACAAGGGCACGATATCGCTGCAGCTTGCGGCCAGCTGCGGGCTAAACATATGGAAAATAACAAGGATGATAAGCAATCAGAGAAAAGCTCAGTTTGAAACTATGATTCTTAAGGTTGGGTGAACGTGAATGAAAATGGCGGGCAAGTCAGATATAGGCCGCATACGAACTGTGAACGAAGATCGCGCATTCGCACAAACGAACGAACATGGCGTTACTATTGCAATAGTAGCAGATGGGATGGGCGGGCATCAGGCTGGCGATATCGCCAGCTTGAAAGCTACGCAGGTGATACAAGAGGAACTAATGCAGCTAGAGCAGCAGTTGTCCCAAGCGCAATACATAGATCGCGTCAAAGGTGCCGTTTTAAAGGCGAATCAAGTTGTTTATGAGTATGCATCACAAGATGAAAAATATCATGGGATGGGGACTACGGTCGTTGTTGCTGTTATCTCTGGTCCTTCCGTCATTATCGGACATATCGGTGACAGCCGTGCGTATTTATATCATCAGGGGAAGCTAAAGCAGCTCACGGAGGATCATTCACTTGTAAATGAACTGGTGAAAAATGGGCAAATTACACCTGAGGAAGCAGCGGACCACCCGCGGCGAAATGTATTGATTAGGGCATTAGGAACAGATGCTGAGGTTGCGGTTGACGTGCAAGCTATTCATTGGGAGCCAGGTGATGCCTTGCTTCTATGCACGGATGGCTTGAGCGGATTGATCGGCGATGAGCGCATTCAAGGAACACTGATGCAGATGATCGATGTGGATCAGAAGGTGGAACAACTAGTTGAACATGCGTTACAGGCGGGCGGAGATGATAATGTCACCGTGATGATTCTTGCCAATGACGACATCCAGTCGATAGAGTGGGGTGAAGTAATCACATGATTGGACATCAATTAGGCGGACGCTATGAAATTGAATCCCGTGTTGGCGGAGGCGGCATGGCTATTGTCTACAAAGGCCATGATGTCTTGTTACATCGTAAAGTAGCTGTGAAGATTTTGCGTCAGCAGTTTGTGCATGACGAAGACTTTATTCGGCGTTTTCGCAGAGAAGCCCAGTCTGCAGCATCCTTATCGCACCCTAACGTTGTCAGCATTTACGATGTTGGGAAGGAAGATGATATTCACTTTATCGTGATGGAATATATCGAGGGCTCTAATTTAAATGAAATCATTAAAGAACGAGCGCCGATTCAAGTGGGTGAAGCGGTTCATATTGCTTCCCAAATTTGTGACGCGCTGGAGCATGCCCATGCTAATCAGATAATTCATCGGGATATTAAGCCGCATAATATTCTCATCGGCAAGAATGGCCGTGTTAAAGTGACCGATTTTGGGATTGCGCGAGCTGCTGCATCATCGGATATTACACAGACAGGCTCAGTCATTGGGTCAGTTCATTATTTTTCGCCAGAGCATGCTAAAGGCGTCTCTCAAGGGGAAAAGTCGGACATCTATTCTTTAGGCATCGTATTATATCAAATGTTAACGAACCGACTTCCTTTTCTGGGTGAAAGTCCTATCAGCGTTGCGCTCAAGCACCTTCAGGAAGATGTGGAGGAACCAAGAAAAGTTAATTCACTCATACCGCAAAGTGTTGAGAACATTATTCTCAAATCGATGCGTAAAAAGCCCGAGGAGCGTTACGAATCCGCAGCCGAAATGTTACGAGATCTGGAGACTTGTTTATCCGAGAGCAGATTACATGAACCTAAACTAACGTTCGAAACGGATCTGGATGAAGAGGCCACTCGCATTATGCCGGCGATTCGAGCTGATAAAATGCCAGCAAGCCGCATGGATTCAGAGGATCAGGATGATCAGGAGGAGCGCTGGGCGGAGGTTGCTTCGAACAAACGTTCATCATGGCTTAAACCAGTGATTTGGAGCACTACAGTGGTTCTTATGCTGGTCTTAATGTGGGTCGGCGTAGAGAAGGTTAAAGCGACGTTTGAGATTCCTGAGGTAGATGTACCAACGGTGATCGATATGCCGTTTGAAGAAGCAAAAGCTTTGTTAGAGAACGAACAATTAGAAGTACCGCCGCCTGAAGAAATATATGATGAAGCTGACAAAGGCATTGTTATTGATCAGAATAAACAGAACATGAAAGTGAAGGAAGGGTCCTCCATTTTATTAACGGTGAGCCTTGGCGAAGAATTAACTACGATGGGGGATTACATTGACAAGCCTTGGACAGAGGTGGAGGCGGATCTCAAACGACTGGGTTTCGAAGCCGAGCAGATTGAAAAGGAAGAAATCATAAGCGAAGATCCAGCAGGTACCGTCATTATGCAGAATCCATTGCCTAACAGTGAATTTGTACTGGAAGATACGAAAGCGGTCATTAAGGTGAGCAAGGGGCTCGACCAATTTAAGACACCGAATTTGATCGGCTTAAAGCTGAGTGTTGCAGAAGCGATACTCATTCAGCATGATTTGAAACTGGCTTCAGATGAAATTCGGGAGGTTCCGAGCTATACGATACCTGAAGGGCATGTAGTCGAGCAATGGCCTTTTGATCCTGATAGCATGATTAGCGCAGGTCAAACCTTACGTGTATCTGTAAGTACGGGTTTCCCCGAAGCAGCACGATTTCCGACGAAGTTAGTGACAGTGGAACCTGTTGAGGATGGCTTAGCGACACAAATTAGAATTATGATCAATGATGCAAAAGGCAATGATAGAGAATGGGGCGTTAGAGAAATTACAGAAACAACGACTTATCCGATTGATGTCGTATTGTCACCAGATAAGAATGCGCTCATATCCGTCTATCGCAATGAACAGTTATATGATACACATACGGTAACTTATAAGGAAGCAGAGCAGCAATTAGAAGGTGGAGAGGTTAGCGAGGGTCCTGATGAATGACCCTAAACGAATGATGTAGGAGGAGCAATGGATGCCCGCAGGATTAATAGTGAAGGCTTTAAGTGGATATTATTATGTGATGCCCGATGAGGATCACAACGCTAGAATTCAATGCAGGGCAAGAGGACTGTTTAGAAAAAAGGAGATCAGTCCGCTCGTTGGCGATCGTGTGCAGTATGAGCTTTCTTCGCCAGAGGAAGGGACGGTCACTGAAGTGATGCCTAGATCATCAGAGCTTATAAGACCGCCTATTGCCAATGTGGATCAAGCTGTCCTAGTATTCGCTATAACAGAGCCGTCACTGAACCTGCAGCTGCTGGATAAATTTCTTGTGCATATTGAGCACACAGGCATAGATGCAGTATTGTGCTTCTCTAAATCGGATCTATTAACAGATGGAACCTCCATTGATATTGCAGGCTGCAGCGTTGAGGAACTAGTCAAGATCTATGAGGCTATAGGCTACACGGTGCTGCTCACTAGTACTAAGCAGCTTAAAGGAATTGATCCGCTCCATGACCAGCTTAAAGACCGGATTAGCGTCTTTGCTGGGCAATCAGGGGTCGGTAAATCCTCATTATTAAATAAGCTGCTCCCAGGCATCCAGTTAGATACGGCTGAGATCAGCACGAAGTTAGGGCGAGGCAAGCATACAACCCGCCATGTTGAACTGATTCCCCTGCCTAGCGGGGGATGGGTTGCTGATACCCCCGGCTTTAGCCAACTGGATTTTCTAGACATTGAACTAGAGGACCTGAGCCACGCTTTTCGGGAATTTAGAGCTTATGGGCAGCATTGCAAATTTAGAGGTTGCTCCCATCAGCATGAGCCTAAATGTAAGGTACGAGAGGCATTAGAGCAGGGCCATATCGCGCAGAGTCGTTATAAGAACTATATTTTTTTCCTAGAAGAATTAAAAGAGAAACGGAGGAATGAGAAATGGTAAAAATTGCACCCTCCATTTTATCAGCGGATTTCGCCAAGCTTGGTGCGGAAATCCAAGAAGTTGAACAAGCGGGAGCGGACTTAATTCATGTGGACGTGATGGACGGTCATTTTGTGCCTAATATAACCTTAGGACCTTTGGTGGTTAAAGCGATACGTTCTTATACAGCTTTGCCGCTTGATGTTCATCTAATGATTGAACAGCCGGAACGATACATATCCGCGTTTGCAGAAGCGGGAGCGGATTTGATCTCCGTTCATGTCGAGGCCTGCACGCATGTGCATCGTGTCATCCATATGATCAAAGAACAGGGGAAGAAAGCAGGCGTTGTACTTAATCCTGCGACACCTCTGGCTTCTATTGAAGAGATTCTGCATGACATCGATTTCGTGTTAATTATGACGGTAAATCCAGGCTTTGGCGGACAAGCCTTTATCCCCTCAACACTAGACAAAATAAAGCGTTTAAGAGCGCTGTTAGATGAAAAAGGCTTAAAGCATGTTGCGATAGAGGTCGATGGAGGCGTTAACGAGGAGACGGCTTCTAAGGTCGCTGAGGCGGGCGCGCGCTGGCTCGTGGCAGGTAATGCTGTTTTTGGCCAAGCGAACCGAGAACAAGCTATCAACGCCATTAGACAAGCCGCCAATCGTTAAGTAGGAATGAATGAAATAAACGACGCATATACATAGTTGCAAGAAGCCATCTTGCAGCTATTTTTTTTGGGTGCTCTCATCATAGGGTTGAAGCCGTCGGATCTGAAATGAATGGATTCGTATAAGTTTTTGGCACGCTTCATTGGGCTTATGCATATATTGTAGAGGAAATGCACTTGTTTACGAAGCCTGCGTTCTTCGCAAACTCTGAAGGAGGGGTAGAGATGAAATTTTATACGATCAAGCTACCGAAGTTTTTGGGGGGCTTTGTGAAGGCCTGCCTGAACACATTCAACAAGAAATGAAAGCAGGTGGGTTAACTCCGGCCAACTGATTGAAGCAGGATAATGCCCATGAAAGAAAAGCTTCTGCGAATGAGACGGTCTCATGTGAAGAACATCTGGGTTGACGTTTGAAGCTTTTCTTAATCGGAGGACTGATCATTGCGTTAATGCTTTAATCGACCAAAGCCTTCGAGGCGATAAAAAAGCACCCAAGCAAAGGTGCTTTTTGTCTATTCAAAACGAGTTATACACGAGTGACTTTACCGGATTTCAAAGCACGTGTACTCACATAAACGCGTTTCGGTTTTCCGTCCACTAAAATTCTAACCTTTTGAACATTAACTCCCCAAGAGCGCTTATTCTTGTTGTTAGCATGAGATACATGATTTCCACTGCTTGGAGCTTTTCCTGTTACATAACATTTTCGAGACATTCTGTACACCTCCCTTAACGCATAAACCCCTCTATAAACACTTAAATATAATAGCACAGGCGAATTTCCTAAGTCAACGTTCGGAAAAACTTTTGTAAATCAATTTTAGAATACGGTAAAATTAAATTTGATTATGTTTATTTATATTTTTAATTATAGTAAAATGGTGAATAGTCCATAATATCTCTAAAAGGAGATGGTTGATGATGCCAATTCAGCTTGTAAATGAAAGTGGTAAAGTACATATTTCCGATGAAGTTATCGCCGTTCTAGCCGGTTCAGCTGCGTTGGATTGCTATGGACTAGTCGGTATGGCATCGCGAAAACAGCTAAAAGACGGCATTGCCGAGCTTTTAGGCCGAGAGAACTTATCCCGAGGCGTAGAAGTTAGACGCGAGCAGGAAACCCTTGAAATTGATTTGCATATTATTGTGAGTTACGGCACCAAAATTTCGGAAGTAGCACACAATATACAGGTCAAAGTAAAATACGTATTAAATGAAATTGTCGGACTTCATGTGGACCATGTTAATATTTTTGTACAAGGGGTTCGTGTAGCTCGTTAGGAAGGAGATATTTCTTTGAGTAAGCGCTTTATAGACGGTAATGATTTTATGGATATGGTGATCTCAGGAGCGAATATGCTTGAGAAGCATGTTCAGGATGTAAACGCCCTGAACGTTTTTCCTGTACCCGACGGGGATACAGGCAGCAATATGAATTTAACTATGACTTCTGGTATTAATTTGCTTAAGAGTAAGCCATCTGAGCATATAGGCAAGGCTGCTGAGGCTTTTGCTAAAGGGCTGTTAATGGGCGCTAGAGGAAACTCAGGTGTCATTCTCTCACAATTGATGCGCGGGATGTCTAAGTTCATCGCTGACTTTGAACACATCGATGCGGCTCAATTTGCTGCTGCCTTACAGCAGGGAGTGGATACAGCGTATCAAGCGGTAGTTAAACCCGTTGAAGGGACCATTTTAACCGTATCGCGGGAAGCTGCTAAGCATGGCGGCACAATCGTTCGTCGAGCGAGTTCTGTAGAAGAGCTCCTTCACGAAGTTCTCCAAAAAGCAAAAGAAGCCTTGGCTAGAACGCCGGAACAGCTGCCAGTTCTTAAACAGGTAGGGGTTGTGGATTCAGGCGGCCAAGGATTGGTATACATTTATGAAGGATTTTTATCGGCGTTAACAGGACAAACTGGCACTGCTGAGGTCGTTAAACCGCTGCAAGCGGTGGAAACGGAAGAACTCGAGGGCTGGAATGCGCCGCATACCGTGTTTAACGAAAGGGACGTTCTTCAATCCAAAAGTGCTCAGTCACAAATTGCAACCGAGGATATTGAGTTTTTATATGATATGGAATTTTTCATTCGTTTGAATCCGAACTCGGGCTTTGAGGTGGAGCGATTCCGTCAGCAATTAGCTGAGAACGGTGATTCGATTCTTGTGATCGAGGATGACGGTATTGTCAAAGTACATGTCCATTCCAGACGCCCAGGTGATGTGTTCAACTACGCTATTGAATATGGCGAACTGGCAAAATTCAATATTGAGAATATGAGAGATCAGCATCGGAATATATTAGATATTGAAGAGAGCGAACCTGAGTTCGTCGCGGATGTGGATGTGTTAAAGCCTTACGGACTCATTGCAGTAGCGATGGGAGACGGGGTTGCCGATATATTTAAGAGCCTTGGTGTCGATGTGGTGATTGCTGGCGGACAAACGATGAATCCTAGCACGGAGGATATCGTTAACGCGATTGAAGCGGTTAAGGCGGAGAAGGTATTTATATTGCCGAATAACTCTAATATTATTATGGCAGCGAACCAATCCAAGGAAATGATTGAGGATAAGGAAATCGTTGTGATTCCTACCAAGACGATCCCACAAGGGATGGCCGCGGTATTAGCCTTCCAGGAGCAATTAGACTTGGATAGTAATGCGGATCAGATGATAGAAGCAGTGCAGCGTGTCCGTTCTGGACAGGTTACGTTTGCTGTGCGTGATTCAAAATTTGAGGATTTGGAAATTAAAGAGCGTGATTTCATCGGTATTCTGGACGGCAAGATTGTATCCGCACGTCCTGACCTGCTTGACTCCAGTCTAAGCTTGCTTGAGAAAATGATTGTGTCTGGTGACGAAATTGTCACGGTGCTGAGCGGTGAGGATGCGACAGCCGAGATGAATGACACCCTTCTAGAAGTGTTGGCGTCCAAATATCCTGATATTGAAATCGAAATACATGATGGCGGACAGCCGCTCTATTATTACATTTTTGCAGTAGAATAAATGATAAACGTTGCATTTTAGTGATTCATTCTATCGAAGTTAACTATTTAAAAAGAGGTGATGGAAATGGCTCAAGTGAGGATCGTAACGGATAGCACTGCAGATATTCCCGCTTCTGTTAGAGAACAATATGGTATTGAAATAGTCCCGCTCAAGGTCCATTTTGGAAGTGAAACGTTTTTAGATGCGATCACGATCCAATCTGAACAATTTTTTGATAAGTTGTCCGCAGTTCAAGAGCTTCCTACGACATCTCAGCCTTCACCTGTTGATTTTGTTGAGGTCTATAAAAAATTGGCAGCCGATGGTGCGGAAATTATTTCGATTCATTTATCTTCCGCATTCAGCGGGACGTATCAATCAGCTGTGCTGGCGAAGTCACTTTTGGAGGATAACGTCAGTGTCACCATTATAGATTCGAAATCAGCCTCCTATGGCTTAGGGATGTTGGCGGTTGAAGCAGCTAAAGCGGCACAAGCTGGCAAAAGCAAGGATGAAATCATTGAATTGATTCAAGATGTGCGCAATGGAACAGGTCTTTATTTCTTAGTTGATACTTTAGAATATTTGAAAAAAGGCGGCCGCATCGGTAAAGCTTCTGCGCTTGTAGGGTCCTTGCTTAATATTAAGCCGATTTTGTCCATTGACGAAGACGGCGAAATTTCGCCTGTGGATAAGGTTCGGGGCAGCAAACGTGCCATATCGCGTATTGTTGAGCTCTTGAAAGAGGATTTTGAAGACGAATCTGTGGAGATTACGATTGCGCACTCTAGTGCGGAACAGGCTGCACAGGACTTTGCGGCGTTATTAAAGGAACACTTTGACGTCAAACAAACGGGCTTCACAGCTTTAGGTCCGGTGATTGGAACCCATGTGGGGCCGGGGACATTAGCTGTATTTATGAGAGTGGTATAATTTGTGATGATGGATTTATCTAAACTTCCGATATCTGCTGTTCAAGGTATTGGTCCTCAAAAGGCTGCGGATCTCGATGTGTTCGGGATTCGCAGCATTCTTGATTTAATTGAATATTTTCCGTTTCGTTATGAGGATTATCGGATTCGGGATTTGACAGAGGTTAAGGACGGTGACAAGGTTACCATTCAAGGCACTTTGTACAGTGAACCGCAAGTTCACATGTTCGGACGAAAGAAATCCAGACTTTTATGTAAGGTTCAGGTCGATGCTCTGTTTATTTCGGCTGTATGGTTTAATCGTCATTTCTTAAAGGATCGCCTTCGACCCGGGCAGGACGTTATATTAACAGGAAAATGGGACCAACGCCGGCTGCAGCTTACCGTTTCAGAGCATGAGTTTCCGGGTAAAAGCTCGGGTGTATCGGGGACGCTGCAGCCTGTTTATTCAGTGGGCGGACCGATAACTCAAAAATTCTTGAGAACGGTGATTGAACGAGCTTTGAAGCAATACGGCGCTAATATTCCCGAAATCCTGCCGCAATCCCTGATGCAGCGATACGATCTCATGCCTAGAAAGCAAGCCATTGTACATATTCACCACCCTTCCGATATGGATGAAGGTCGTAAGGCCCGGAAACGGATGGTGTATGAGGAATTATTCTTATTTCAATTAAAGCTTCAGGCCTTCAGGATGCTCAATCGCACCAAAGCCGACGGCATTGCTTTTTCTATTGAAGTCAAGAAGGTAGCCGATTTCGTCCGTTCGCTGCCCTTTAGCTTAACCGACGGCCAGAAGAAAGCGGTGCGGGATATCTTAAAGGATATGAGCGCGCCTTACGCCATGAATCGACTATTGCAAGGCGATGTGGGCTCGGGGAAAACGGTGGTTGCTGCCATCGCTTTATATGCTGCGGTTCAAGCGGGATATCAAGGGGCTTTTATGGCACCGACGGAAATATTGGCTGAGCAGCATGCCCGTTCGATCACTAAGTTGATGGAACCGTTTGGTGTGCAGGTCGGCTTATTAACCGGCCGCATGAAGGAGAAAGAGAAGCGTGAAATATACGGGGCGCTGCAGATGGGGCTGCTTGATATCGTAATCGGCACCCATGCGTTAATTCAAGAGGAAGTTACGTTTCGTTCTCTTGGCTTAGTCGTAACCGATGAGCAGCATCGTTTCGGTGTGAACCAACGGGGAATTTTGCGAAAGAAGGGAATGAATCCCGATGTCCTTAGCATGACAGCAACGCCGATTCCGCGTACGCTGGCTATTACGGCTTTCGGCGATTTGGATATCTCGACCATTCGAGAGCGTCCGAAAGGGCGAAAGGAGATTAGGACCTATTTCGTAAAGCATGATATGCTGGAACGTATTATTCAATTTATTGATAAAGAGGTGCATCAGGGGAGACAAGCTTATGTCATCTGCCCGCTGATTGAAGAGTCGGACAAGCTGGATGTGCAAAATGCCGTGGAGCTTCATGAACAGCTTCAAGCCGCTCTGCCGCAGTGGAAGGTCGGGCTGCTGCATGGTCGAATGCCCAGTGACGAGAAGGATCACGTGATGCGGGAATTTAGTCACAATGATGTGCAGGTGCTTGTATCTACGACGGTTGTGGAGGTCGGAGTAGACGTTCCGAACGCAACCTTAATGGTCATTTATGACGCTGATCGATTCGGATTATCGCAGCTTCATCAGCTTCGTGGACGGGTAGGAAGAGGCGAGCATCAATCCCATTGTATTCTCGTCGCTGACCCGAAATCGGCCGTAGGTAAAGAGCGTATGCAGGTCATGACGGAAACGAACGACGGCTTTGAAATTGCCAGAAGGGATCTGGATTTGCGGGGGCCTGGAGATTTTTTTGGCACGAAACAGAGCGGTTTGCCTGAATTTAAGGTCGCCGATTTAAGCACTGACTTTGAAGTACTGGAGTGGGCAAGGGATGATGCGGCGCAGCTGGTTGCACAATCTGATTTTTGGACGGCCGCGGTTTATGCGCCCTTGAGAGCATTCCTTGAGCGTCAGCAGGTGTTTCAAGGTGAAGTCTTGGATTAACATATAGGCTGCGTTGCCCAATTGTCGTAAAGTTGGCAAGATTCATCTCCATTCCTCATATGGTAGTAAAGACTGGGGGATGGAGGGGGTGTACGATGGGATATCAAGCTTACGGGATAAGCAAGGAATTAGTCAATCGGGTGAAACAGCAGTTAAATGATCCCGCGCGTCTGGAACAGGTTAAGCTCATATTGAAAAATGTAACGAAAGCGGATTTGCAGAAAAAGTCCAAGATCAGTGCTCTCATTCAATCGATATCCAAAGCCACAGGTATTTCGCTTTCTAATACTGAGAAAGAGGCGATTACAGCCTTTTTGCTGGACCAGAAAATCGATCCGCGTAACACGCTGCACTTACTGAAACTTTGGGGTATGTTTCGTTAAGGGACGGAAGGATGTCCGACGATCTTCCCATTGGAGATGAAATATGTTAAAATTTGCATATAAGCTCCTTTACGTTTGAAGGGCTAGCTTGACCGCAACTTAATAAGACCGCAGATGCGCCAACATCTACGGTCTTGCAATAGATTGTCTTCAAAGGCGATCGGCTCTTGTAGATCAAAGCAGAGAAGTAGGCCTCCCAGCTCGTCCAAAGCTCAAGGGAGGCCTACTTCTTTTTATCGAAGGACAGCAGCGCTATAACGAATACCGCAAACGCAATCATTAAGCTTAACGATTCGTATACTGTCATGGCATCACCTCCTTACTAAAGGAGATGAGCTGACCGCCCCTTGAGGCCGATGTCTATTGTACCCATATTATACCATAATAAAAGAAAACAGGAACATACTTTCGTATCATTTTCAAGATACTAAACTTTGTCATATAAAGGAGGATCTGGGTTGAACCAGACAATCTTGGTGGTCAATGTCGACATATATACCCCGGAGGAGATTGTAAGGCAGGGGAGTGTCATCATTTGCGATGGAAAAATTGAGAACATCCTATCCCAGGGTGAGTCACACGGGTTAGAGGTGTCTGCGGAAATCGTAGATGGTAAAGGAGGTCTGCTGCTTCCTGGCTTTATTGATCTTCATGTGCATGGCGGCGGTGGATTTGATGTGATGGACGGCACGTCTGAAGCGATTCGGGGCATGTGCCGCTACCATGCAGCCTATGGGACAACCGCTTTATTGCCTACGACGTTAACGGCGGATCAAACGCAGCTTAAGCAGGTCGTGCGGGTCATTGCGGATATGACCCATGCTCAGCATGACGGTGCGGAAGTACTGGGCGTTCATTTAGAAGGGCCCTTTCTGAATCCGAAGCGGTGCGGCGCCCAGAATCCAATACACATGCGTTCTCCCTCTTTAAGGGAACTGGCTGTTTATATAGAACAGGCAAAGGGTCATATTCGTCTAATGACGATTGCTCCAGAGCTTGTTGGAGCTCAAGCTGTTATTGCCTATGCTGTGTCAAAGGGCATTACTGTATCTTTAGGCCATACCGATGCGTCGTATGATCAGGTCAAGGAAGCAGCAGCGTGGGGGGCTTCGCATATTACTAATTTGTTCAATGGCATGCGGCCACTTCATCATAGAGACCCCGGTGTGGCGGGGGGCGCACTTCTTGTGGATGACCTTACGGTGGAATTGATTTGTGATGGTATTCACGTGCATCCAGAGGTGTTTTCGCTTGTCTTGAGACAAAAACCACGGGATCGTGTGGTGTTTATTACAGACAGTATTGCCGCTGCAGGACTGCCTGATGGAGATTATCAATTATCTGGGCTGCCGGTGCGTTCGTCGCAGCAGCAGGTCCGATTGCTTCATGAGGACGGACGTTTGGGGGAGCTCGCTGGGAGCAGTTTGACGATGCTGAACGCACTGCGCAACGGGCTTGCTTTCACGGGATTATCACTTCATGACCTGCTGCCGCTCCTCACGCTGAATCCAGCGAAGCAAATCGGCGTTCAAGAGCGAAAGGGTTCTATCGAAATCGGGAAGGATGCTGACCTTCTGCTGCTGAACCCACAATTTCATCTGTGCTCTACCTTTGTGAAGGGGAGAAGGGTATATTCGGCATCTTCTAGTTAGCAGCTTTAAGAAAGCTGCTTTTTTTGTTGCTTAGGAAATTATGCATCAATAAAAACTGTGGATAAGTCGACATGAGAAGTAGGGGGGCGGTAGGCATGAAAACTCAGCAAGAAACGTGGAAAAAGCGAGGGGTCGT
>CAYUSG010000025.1:0-31340 GCA_964447355.1 uncultured Paenibacillaceae bacterium | reverse complement strand
GGACTATTCTAATAAGAAGTACAAATTATAATGTGATAATTTGTGCTTACAGACAGCGCGGTGAGCTGAACTACGGTTAACCAAAAAACTCACGTATATTTGGTGAAACCTTTGTATATTTTGTATGTCAGTGAGCTATGTGATGAATCGATCTATATTTAAAGAACCAAAAGAATCTAGCCGTACAATCGTAGAGTGGGATTACGCCTATTGGAAGGGATCAGTTGAGTTGCTCCTCTACGTCGATTTAAAAACATGCAGAAAATGATCCCCATTTAGCACCATCAGGGTGCGAAATGTTAGTATATCCACAATAATATCCACATATCCATCCACAACTCTCCTAAATCCACAATCCCAACCTGTGGATAATGTGCATAACTTTGTGAATAACTAATGAAAACAAGCTTTCACAGTGTGAATGAATTGTAAAGAACATGTTAGTACCCGAATTTTCTAACAATTCGACATTGTGTGCATAAGAATTACACCCTTGCCGTCGAATGTAAGCGTTGCAAAAAATGTCGCAAAAAATCCGAGGAACCTAGTAAGGATAAGGGCTCAGCGGTTTTTTTGTGAATTGACAATCCATAGTTTGGATGATATATTCAATGTGTGAGCCAGACGCGTTCACAGCACTTGAATACGAAGGGAATGTATCACATGCAAGGTAAAGTTAAATGGTTTAACGCTGAAAAAGGTTACGGATTTATCGAGAGCGAAGAAGGCGGAGACGTATTTGTTCACTTCTCAGCAATCCAATCTGAAGGATTCAAAACACTTGAAGAAGGTCAATCCGTTGAGTTTGACATTGTGGAAGGCGCTCGCGGACCACAAGCAGCTAACGTTATCAAGTTATAATCACTAGGCATCGGCCTTATTGATATAATGAACGAGATTAGCTAGCAACAGCCAACACCTTGGGTCAGGCCGGGGTGTTGTTTTTTTGTTCATAGAATTGAAACAATTGTCGGAATATTTCTTCAATTTATTGAAGGATTTTGCATATCGATCTTGAATATAATAACTTAGATCCAGTTATACAAAGGAGGAGTCATCCATGAAAATTCATACTCGCGGAGACCGCATCGAACTAACAGATTCACTAAAGGATTACGTTGAGAAGAAGCTAAGTAAGCTTGAACGATATTTTGAAGCTCCCCTTTCTGCTGATGTCAATGTGACTCTAAGCGTGATTAGAGACCTGCACACTGTTGAAGTAACCATTCCGATGCCGGGGGTAATGCTTCGTGCGGAAGAGAAGAATACAGATATGTATGCTTCGATCGATCTTGTGGTAGACAAGCTGGAGCGACAAATTCGCAAGCATAAGACAAAGGTTAATCGTCGTGTTCGCCAAGAAAGTGGAGTTAAAGTTCTCTTCAAAGAGCAATTTGAACCTTCAGTGGCAGTTCAAGACGAAGAAGAGGATTTCGAACTGGTCCGCACCAAGCGGTTTAATTTGAAACCCATGGATGTGGATGAAGCGATTCTTCAGATGAACATGGTTGGCCATAATTTCTTCGTATTCTCCAATATGGATACGGAAGAAGTCAATGTGGTGTACAAACGAAATGATGGCAAATATGGCCTGATCGAACCTAACAAGTAATATCAACCTTAATCCCGGTCCCTTGATGGATCGGGATTTTTATGTTCATAAAAGCCACAACCCGAGGTAAACTAAGTAAAAAGGAATGGAGATAACCTAGGAGCTGACTTCTATAATACAGAAATCTGTTCAAAGTTTATGGAAACTATATACAATAAGCCGCGTGATGTTGTTGCCACAGCAGGGTCAAATTGATACAATGGTTGAAAACTGACTGTTTATGATTCGTGAAAGGGGAAATCCCATGTTAGGATTGGTTAAGAAACTATTCGGCGACGCAAGTGAACGTGAATTAAAACGCTTGTCAAAAACAGTCGATCGAATCAATGGATTGGAATCGCAGTTCCAAGCATTATCGGACGAGCAGCTCAAAGATAAAACGAATGAATATAAAGCAAGAATTGAACAAGGTGAGACGCTGGACAACCTGCTGCCGGAAGCTTTTGCTACAGTGAGAGAAGCATCCAAACGGGTACTGGGCATGCGTCATTTTGACGTGCAGCTGTTAGGTGGTATGATCCTGCATCAAGGCGAGATTGCTGAGATGAGAACAGGGGAAGGTAAAACACTTGTGGCGACGTTACCGACCTACCTGAACGCTCTGGCAGGTCTAGGCGTGCATGTTGTAACGGTCAATGACTACTTGGCGAAGGTAGGCCTTGAACAAATGGGCCAGGTGTACAGCTTCTTGGGGTTAACGACCGGGCTGAATATCCCCGGCATGACACATGACGAGAAGCAGCAAGCCTACGCTTGTGATATCACATATGGTACGAACAATGAGTTTGGTTTTGATTATTTAAGAGATAACATGGTGCTGTACAAAGAGCAAATGGTACAACGCCCTCTAAATTACGCAATCATTGATGAAGTGGATTCGATCTTAGTAGATGAAGCGAGAACACCTCTAATTATATCAGGACAAGCTGCTAAATCGGCAGAATTGTACATTGCAGCAGACCGCTTTGTTGATCGTTTAGACAGTGAAGAGGATTATACCGTAGATATAAAAGTCAAAAGTGTGATGCTGACCGAATCAGGTGTAGCGAAAGCGGAGAAAGCCTTTGGTGTCGATAATTTATTCGACCATCAGCACGTCATGCTGAACCATCACTTATCTCAGGCTCTAAAAGCACGGGTAATTATGAAGCGTGACGTAGATTATGTCGTTGAGAATGATGAAGTGGTCATTGTCGATGAATTTACAGGGCGATTGATGACGGGCCGCCGTTACAGTGATGGATTGCATCAAGCGATTGAAGCAAAGGAAGGGTTAAGAGTTCAGAACGAAAGCATGACCCTGGCAACGATCACCTTCCAGAACTATTTCCGTATGTATCGCAAGCTGTCAGGGATGACGGGTACAGCTAAGACAGAGGAAGAAGAGTTTAGCAAAATATATGGCCTTAACGTTTACCCGATTCCAACGAATCGTCCGATGATTCGTCAGGATATGCCAGATGTAGTATACAAGAATGAAGCAAGTAAATACCGCATGGTTGTGGATGAAATTGTAGAGCGTCATAAGAAGGGACAACCCGTGCTGGTGGGTACGGTATCCATTGAGAATTCCGAGCGTATTTCTGATTTGTTGAGACGTAAAGGGGTTAAGCATCAAGTTCTGAATGCCAAGCATCACGCAGCAGAAGCTGAGATCGTATCAAAGGCAGGACAGAAGGGTGCGGTAACCATTGCAACGAATATGGCAGGCCGCGGTACGGATATTATCCTTGGCGAAGGGGTTGCCGATCTGGGCGGACTGCATATCATCGGTACAGAGCGCCATGAAAGTCGCCGGATAGATAATCAGCTGCGCGGACGTGCGGGACGTCAAGGGGACCCGGGTTCCTCACAATTCTTCATCTCCTTGGAAGATGAGCTGATGCGCCGCTTCGGAGCGGAGAACATCATGTCCATGATGGACCGTTTCGGGTTCCAAGAAGACCAGCCGATCGAAAGCAAGCTGGTGAGTAAAGCGATCGAATCCTCGCAGAAACGCGTGGAGGGCAATAACTTTGATATGCGTAAAGTCGTATTGCAGTACGACGATGTGATGAACCAGCAGCGGATGATTATCTATAAGCAGCGTAAAGAGGTGCTGGAAGCCGAGAACATTAGTGACATTGTACACGGTATGATTAAGCCGGTGATTGAACGAATTGTAGAGGCTCATTGCCCTGATGAATTAGTGCCAGAAGAGTGGGACATCAGCGCGGTGGTGGATTACGCTAAGGCGAATCTGCTGGCGGAGGAAGATATCACTGAGAAGGAACTTAAAGGCAAGGAGAAGGAAGAAATCATCGACTTGCTGTGGGACAAGGTTGAAGCTCGCTACAATGCCAAGCAAGAGCAGCTCGGCGAAGTGGTTATGCGTGAATTCGAGAAAGTCGTCTTGCTTCGTGCAGTGGACAGCAAGTGGATGGATCATATCGATGCGATGGATCAGTTGAGACAAGGGATTCACCTTCGCGCTTACGGCGGTACGGATCCGTTAAGGGAGTACCAATTTGAAGGCTTTGAGATGTTCCAAGCGATGATCGAGACGATCCAAGAGGAAGTAGCCAAGTATGTGATGAAGGCTCACGTAGAAGCGAACCTTAAGCGTCAAGCTGTAGCGCAAGGGCAAGCCGTGGATCCGAACGCAGAAGTGACGAAGAAGCCGGTTCGACGTGAAGAGAAGGTAGGACGTAACGACCTGTGTCCATGCGGAAGCGGTCAAAAATATAAAAACTGTCATGGCGTAAACGCATAAGATAGTATGAACCCAGTGAAAGAGCAGCTGCTCTAGGATGATTAAATTCTAGGGACAGCTCGCTCTTTCTTTTAGACCAATGAGAAGAGGAGATAGTCAAATGATAGAACCGGAAATTAAACAAGATGTACGAGACATCACGCAGCGATTAAATGCCCTTAGGGGGTCTCTTTGACTTAGATTTTAAATTGGAGCAAATCTCCGACTTTGAAGAGAAGATGGCTGCGCCCGACTTTTGGGACGATAACGATGCGGCTCAAAAAGTCATCAATGAAATGAATGCAGTTAAATCGGTTGTAGCGGAATATCAAGGCCTGCAGCAGGACTTTGATGATTTAGAAGTGATGATGGAGCTTGTAGACGAAGAACAAGATGCCGAGATGGCTGCTGAGCTGGGGAATAGTGTTAAGAACTTGCTAAGCAAATTAGAGGCATTTGAATTGACGCTGCTGCTCAGCGAGCCGTATGACAAATATAATGCTATCTTGGAGCTCCATCCGGGAGCGGGCGGTACCGAGTCTCAAGACTGGGCCGATATGCTGCTTAGAATGTATCGTAGATGGGCTGAAAGCCGCGACTTCAAAGTAGAGGTACTGGATTATCTGCCTGGTGATGAAGCGGGTGTGAAAAGTGTAACGCTGCTGATTAAGGGGTATAACGCTTACGGCTACTTAAAAGCGGAGAAAGGCGTGCACCGCTTAGTTCGTATATCGCCATTTGATGCTTCCGGCCGTCGCCATACTTCATTCGTATCATGCGATGTAGTGCCGGAGATTGAAGATGATAACGCTGAAATCGAAGTGCGTTCTGAGGATTTGAAAATCGATACGTACCGCGCCAGCGGTGCGGGGGGACAGCACATTAACACTACGGACTCCGCGGTAAGGATAACGCATGTTCCTACGAATATTGTTGTAACGTCACAAGCCGAGCGTTCTCAGATCAAGAACAGGGAGCGGGCTATGAAAGTGCTTCGGTCCAAGCTGTATGAACGAAAAATTGAAGAACAGCGCAAAGAAATCGACGATATACGCGGAGAGCAGCAAGAGATCGGGTGGGGCAGTCAAATTCGATCATACGTCTTCCATCCTTACAGCATGGTCAAGGACCATAGGACTCAAGCTGAAACAGGGAATGTGGATGCTGTTATGGACGGGGAATTAGATCCGTTTATTGATGCGTTTTTAAGAAATCAAATCCGGCGTGAGCAGAAATAACATGACAACTAGAGCCTGCACCCAGCCGAGGGTGTAGGCTTTTTGGGTGTTTTTCTAAGTGCAGCGTTTCATGAATAAAATGGAATTGGGACAACCTAAGGTCATATTGCGGATGGAACGGGGTGATTGGATGGGTCAGAGTTTGTTAGTCCAGAACCGTTATCAAACAGTGCTTGAGTACACCTTATTACTCCTGGGTTCTTGTTTGGTGGCTGTAAGCTTCAACGTTTTCCTGAATCCGAATCAGATTGCTTCGGGCGGGGTGGCTGGCATATCAACGATTGTCCTCTATGTTTGGGGGATTACACCCGCAGTCACGCAGTGGGTGGTTAACATCCCTTTATTTCTACTGGGAATATGGCTGCTAGGGGGGCGGTTTGGACTGAAGACGGCGGTGGCTTCGGTAGTCCTGCCCTTATTTGTTTGGTTGACAAATGGATGGGCGCCTTTGACCGATAATATTTTGCTGGCTACAGTATTCGGAGGCACTGGTATTGGGACGGGCATCGGCATTGTGTTTAGAGGCAGAGGTTCGACAGGCGGGCTGGACTTAGCAGCTCAGATCTTGCAGAAATATACCGGGCTTAGCTTAGGTTTGGCGGTTGCGATGCTGGATGGGCTGGTCATTCTGACAGCGGGGTTCGTATTCTCCCCTGAGAAGGCTCTATATGCTTTAATCGGCCTTTATGTGACAAGCCGAACGATAGACGTGGTCAGTGTGGGCTTCTCTCATTCCAAAGTAGCCTTTATCATTTCACACCATACGGAACCGTTGAAATCGGTCATATTGCATGAGCTGGATCGGGGTTTGACGGAATTAGCGGGATCGGGTGGTTACACAGGCCAGCAGCGGCCAATCTTGATGGTTGTTGTTAAACAGCGTGAAGCGGCAAAGCTCAAGCGTATGGTCAGGGATGTTGATCCGAGTGCTTTTGTTATCATAAGCGATACGACTGAAGTGCTGGGTGAAGGGTTTAAGGCCTCGGGATAATTGCGATTGAATTTTTATACTGCTGAACGTATAATAATACATATCTTTTTTTGTGGACGGATGGCAATTCATAGGAGCAAGAGCAGTCGCCTTCATGTTATGATAGAAAGATAGGCAACAATCAGGTTAGGAGGGTATGGAATGGAGAAATTGAAAGTAGCAATTGTCGGTTCCACAGGTTATGGTGGTGTGGAGCTGATTCGTCATTTATTAACGCATCCTCATGTGGAGATTACCTCGGTCATCTCAGCTTCACACGCTGGGAATTTGATCTCGGAGAGCTTTCCGCATTTAACAGATATTATTATAGATCCGCTTGATGGTGTTGATCCGAAACTAATGAAGGAAAAGGCGGATTTAGTTTTTACCGCTACGCCGTCTGGCGTGAGCTCGGAGCTCGTGCCTCAGCTTTTGGCAGAGGGGTTGAAGGTCATTGACCTGTCTGGAGATTTTCGTCTAGTCGATCCTGCTGTTTATGAGAAGTGGTATAAACATACAGCCGCCCCGCAATCGTATTTGGATCAAGCTGTATATGGCCTTGCCGAGGTGTTTGGGGATGAGGTTCAGGGTAAAGATTTTATATCCAATCCGGGCTGTTATGCCACTGCAGCTTTACTAGGGCTTATTCCGGCTGTCACTTCGGGCTGGATTGATTCGAAGAGCATCATTATTGATGCCAAATCAGGCGTGTCCGGAGCAGGCCGCGGTCTGAGCTTAAACGTGCATTATTCCGAAATTAATGAGAATTTCAAGGCTTACAAGGTCAATAAACATCAACACATCCCAGAGATTGAACAGATTCTGAGCCGCGTGTCGGGTGAACCGATCACGACGACCTTTACGACCCACCTGGTCCCTATGAC
Organism: uncultured Paenibacillaceae bacterium; assembly: GCA_964447355.1. Taxonomy (GTDB): domain Bacteria; phylum Bacillota; class Bacilli; order Paenibacillales; family CAYUSG01; genus CAYUSG01. Next base: position 23,905 of record CAYUSG010000025.1, on the reverse strand, counting down.
TAGAGGGATTATGTGCACTATGTACGCAACGGTGAAGGATGATCACAGTCAATCGGAATTTGTAGATTTGTATCAACGTTATTATGAAGGCCGTCGATTTGTCCGCGTTCGTAAAGATGGAACATGGCCGGCAACCAAGGAAGTAACAGGCTCTAATTTCTGTGACATCGGTCTGCAGGTAGATGAGCGTACGGGCCGAATCACGATTTTCTCTGTGATTGATAACGTTGTGAAAGGTGCCGCAGGTCAAGCCATTCAGAATTTGAACCTCATGATGGGCTGGGATGAAACGTTAGGCCTAATGGCTACACCATTATACCCGTAGATGAATGAGATAAGCTGTCGGCTGCGCGTATGCAGGCAGTAATATAGTTACTAAGATTAAGCACTTTAATGCCTATAAGGTGGGGATTTCATGTTAGAGCAACCATTATTCACAATCGTTCCAAATGGCGGGGTAACGTCCCCTCGAGGGTTTAAAGCGGCGGGGCTCCATTGTGGATTAAAGAAAACAAGCCGTAATGATTTAGGTGTGATTTATTGTGAGGTGCCTGCATCGGCAGCAGGGGTTTATACACTGAATGCATTTCAAGCTGCACCGCTTCACGTGACGAAGGAGAGCATCGCCAAGGAAGGCAAGCTGCAAGCGATGGTGGTTAACAGCGGTAATGCCAATGCTTGTACAGGCGAGCAAGGCTTGCAGGATGCTTATGATATGAGGCAAGCCGCGGCAGATGCTTATGGCCTGCCAGTCCATTATGTCGGTGTGACCTCCACAGGTGTCATTGGCGAATTGCTGCCAATGGATAAAATTCGCAGCGGCATCGAAGGACTTCCGCGAAGAACTGAAGCAAGTGAAGAAGCTTCCAACGAATTCTGCCAAGCTATTCTGACCACCGATTTAGTTCAGAAAATGATCTGTGTGGAAGTGAGTGTTAACGGTAAAGCTGTCCGTATCGCAGGCGCCGCCAAAGGCTCCGGCATGATCCATCCGAACATGGCTACGATGCTTGGCTTTATGACAACGGATGCTGTAATCGATGCAACTTCACTGCAGAAGCTGCTGAATTCTGTCACGGATGAATCGTTTAACATGATCACGGTCGACGGTGATACCAGCACCAATGATATGGTGGTTGCTATGGCAAGCGGTTTAGTTGAGCATGAGAGCTTGCATCCAGAGCATCCTGATTGGTCTGCGTTTGAAGCGGGCTTTAAGCATGTGGCCCAGTACTTAGCCAAAGCGATTGCTAGAGACGGTGAAGGAGCAACGAAGCTGATCGAAGTCAATGTGAAGGGTGCTTCAACTGATGTAGCCGCCAGAGCGATTGCTAAGACCGTCATAGGCTCCAGCTTAGTGAAGTCCGCTATATTCGGAGCGGATGCCAACTGGGGACGGATCATCGCAGCGATCGGTCGCGCCGGACAACCAGTGAATACTGAGGCTGTAGACATTTATTTAGGCGAGTTTAATACGTTGCTCAAGTCTAAGCCCATGCCGTTTGATGACGATGCGGCCAGTGAATACCTCAAGGGAGACTTCGTACGCATGGATATCCATCTGAACATGGCGGAGGGATCAGCCACAGCTTGGGGTTGTGATTTAACCTATGAATATGTCCGTATCAACGCGGCGTATCGTACTTAATGTTGAAGGAGTTAATTCAAGCATGTCCAAACCAACTTGTTTTGTGATGAAATGCGGGGGCAGCACGCTTGCTGCATTGCCCGATGTGTTCTTCGATGATTTAAAAGCATTACAGGATGAAGGCCGCATCCCCGTTATTGTACATGGCGGGGGTCCTGCCATATCCGAGCCGTTACAACAGTTAAATATTGAGACAGAATTTGTGAACGGCCTGCGCAAGACGAATGAAGCGGTGCTGGATGTTGTTGAGATGGTGCTGGCGGGTAAGATTAACAAGGAAATTGTCCGAAAGGTTCAGTTGAAGCAGGCTAAAGTGTTAGGCTGCTCGGGTGTGGACGGTTTGTTAATTGAGGCTAAGCCTGTTAGCAATGCTGATGAGATAGGCTTTGTAGGTGAGGTGGTCGATGTGAATGCCTCCCTGATCGAAGGGCTGGTCAGCATGGGGTATATGCCAGTGATTGCACCTATCGGAATCGATCGGGCGGGTCAGAGGTACAACATTAACGCTGATACTGCGGCAGGGGCTGTAGCCTCGCATCTTGGTGTTTCGCAAATGATCGTGGTAACGGATGTTCCTGGCATTATGAAAACGGTCAATGGCGAGAAACAAGTTCTGCCAAGCGTAACGGTTGCAGACATCCATGACATGATCGCAACAGGCGAGATCTACGGGGGCATGATTCCTAAGGTCAAGGCAGCGATTGCCTGCATTCAGGGCGACGTGCAGGAAGTCGTGATCGTGAATGGTGCACAGCCGAGGGTGTTAAGTAAAGTATTATCGGGCGAGAACATCGGTACACGGATCATCCGTTAATGGAGAAGAAAGGATGAGGCTATATGGAAGAAGGAAAACAAAGTGCGTTGTTTCCAACCTACGCAAGATTCCCGATTACCTTAGTGAAGGGAAAAGGGAGTAAGGTGTGGGACGAGCAAGGTAAAGAATATTTGGACTTTAGCAGCGGCATCGCCGTTACGAACCTTGGCCATGCGGTAGATGAAGTTAAGGAACGGCTGGTAAAGCAGTTAGACGAGCTTTGGCATGTGTCGAACTTATATCATATTCCTAATCAAGAGAAGCTGGCCCACTTGCTGACAGATAACAGCTGTACCGACGCGGTATTCTTCTGTAACAGCGGTGCTGAGGCGAATGAAGCAGCGATCAAAATCGCCCGCAGATATAACAAGCAGGTACTCGGACTGGACCGTTACGATATTATTACGTTCCAACAGTCATTCCATGGGCGTACGCTGGCGACTTTAACAGCCACAGGCCAAGATAAGGTGAAGGAAGGCTTTGCGCCGCTTCCACAGGGCTTTGTTTACTCGCCGTTTAATGATATAGAGGCGTTGAAGGCGAATATTACGGACCGGACCTGTGCGATTATGCTGGAGCTGGTGCAAGCCGAGGGCGGCGTACGTATCGCAGATCCAGCCTTTATCGAAGGTGTGGCTGCATTATGCGAGGAGCATAACCTGCTGTTGATCTTGGACGAGATCCAGACGGGCATGGGGCGCACAGGCAGTCTGTTCGCCTACGAGCAGTACGGCATTGAACCAGACATTATGACCTTGGCCAAAGGACTTGGCAACGGGTTTCCTATCGGTGCGATGCTAGGTAAAGCAAAGCTGATTCCAGCATTCAGTGCGGGCAGCCATGGAAGCACTTTTGGCGGAACACCTATTGCTACAGCAACTTCCATTGCCGTGCTGGAGATGATGCTGGAGAACAACATTCCGCAGCGAGCGGCTGAATCGGCTGATTATTTAGTAGGGAAGTTAAAAGCGGCGTTAGCAGGGCATCCTTTGGTCACAGAGATTCGCCATAAAGGGATGCTGATTGGCATTGAATGTACGGAACCTGTGCTAGATTTGATTTCTGCCGGGCAGTCCAAGGGATTGTTATCTGTATCGGCCGGTCCAAATGTGCTGAGATTACTGCCCAGCTTGCTCGTGACTCGTGAGGAAATCGATCAAGCTGTAACGATTATCGAAAGTGTATTTGCAGAACGCACATCGGGAGCGGTTACGTAAGAACATAGATGGGCTTAAAAGCTTAAGGAGGACGTTATGAATCAAGAGAAGAGACAAGAGATTGCGCACGGTCTGAAAGGTAAAGATTTTCTAGCGCTTATTGATTATACCCCAGAGGAGATTAGATACCTGATTGACCTTGCTATAGAGTTGAAGCAGAAGCAAAAGGCCAGAGAGCCTCATGAACTGCTGAAGGGAAAAACCTTAGGGATGATTTTCGAGAAATCCTCCACTAGAACGCGGGTATCCTTCGAGGTAGGGATGTTCCAACTTGGAGGCCACGCTTTATTTTTAAGCAAAAATGACCTTCAATTAGGCCGCGGGGAAACGGTATGGGATACCGGACAGACGATGTCACGGTATTTGGACGGTATTATGATTCGTACCTATGCTCATAAGAAAGTGATTGAGCTGGCAAGAGGGGCCACGGTGCCTGTCATTAACGGCTTGACTGATCTTTCACATCCTTGCCAAGCACTTTGTGATTATCAGACCATTCTAGAGAAGAAGGGTAAGCTGGAAGGTCTGAAATTCGCCTACATTGGCGACGGAAACAATATGGTGCACTCCTTAATGATGGGGGCGTCGAAATTAGGAGTTCATATTGCAGTAGCTACTCCAGAAGGCTATGATGTAGATGAAGAAGTGCTGCAGATGAGCAGAGAAAATGCCGAGCAAACCGGTGCTAGCATTCAGTTAACCCGCGATCCGCGCGAAGCGATTGAACAAGCTGATGTTATATATACCGATGTTTGGGCGAGCATGGGCTTTGAAGAGGAACAAGCCGCAAGGGAAATTGCATTTAAGAACTATCAAGTGAACGAGGCGTTAACTCAGTACGCAAAGCAAGATTACTTATTCATGCACTGCTTACCGGCACACCGCGGTGAAGAAGTCAGTGAAGGCGTGATTGATGGAGATCATTCGATTATTTTTGATCAAGCTGAGAACCGATTGCATGCACAGAAAGCGATTATGGCGGCTATCATGTAGCCTTTCATAGATAAGCCAGAGCCTCGGGCGAACGGGGCTAATTTAGAGCAACGATTGAAAAAGGAGAGGAACACAAGACCATGGCAAAACAAAAAATCGTATTAGCCTATTCAGGCGGATTGGACACGTCCGTCATTCTAGCATGGCTAAAGGAAAAATATGATGCCGAGATTATTGCATTTACCGCGGATATCGGGCAGAAAGAAGAATTGGACGGCTTAGAGGAGAAAGCGTTAAAGACGGGAGCCTCTAAGGTGTATATCGATGACTTGCGCGATGAATTCGCCAAAGATTTTATCTTCCCTATGTTCCAAGCGGGGGCAATGTATGAAGGGCAGTATCTGCTAGGTACAAGTATTGCAAGACCGCTTATTGCTAAGCGTATGGTTGAAATTGCGCGCGCTGAGGGGGCTACAGCGATTGCTCACGGTGCGACAGGTAAAGGGAATGACCAGGTGCGTTTCGAACTTAACGCCGCTGCTCTAGCGCCTGAGCTTGACGTTATCGCCCCTTGGCGATTAGCAGAATTCCGTGATCAATTCCCAGGTCGTGCTGAGATGATTGCTTATGCGGAGAAGCAAGGGATTCCAGTACAAGCCTCAGCGGCAAAGCCTTATTCAACGGATCGTAATCTACTTCACATTAGCTTTGAGAGCGGGGTGCTGGAGGATCCGTATTTTGATGCGAGCGCAGATTCCAACGAAGACATGTATGTACTGAGCGTGTCCCCTGAACGTGCACCAGACCAAGCTGAATATCTTGAGCTTGAATTCGAACAAGGCAACTGTGTTGCCATTAACGGGGAGCGTTTAACGCCGCTGCAAGTGATGGAGCAGCTGAATGAAGTGGCAGGCAAACACGGTATCGGCCGCGTGGACATGGTGGAGAACCGCTTCGTTGGTATGAAGAGCCGCGGCGTTTATGAGACTCCAGGCGGTACGGTTCTTTTCGCCGCCCATCGGAAAATGGAATCGATCACGATGGATCGTGAAGTGATGAATCTAAGGGACTCCCTAATTACGCGTTACAGCACATTAGTATATAACGGGTTCTGGTTTGCTCCAGAGCGTTTAGCACTTCAAGCCTTGGTTACAGAGAGCCAGAAGAATGTTACGGGAACCGTTCGTGTGAAGTTATATAAAGGGAATGTTATCGGAGCAGGGGTTAAAAGTCCTGTGAGCTTATATAACCCAGATATTGCAACCATGGAAGCAGATCCTTCTCAAGCCTATAATCAGGAAGATGCGACTGGATTTATTCGTCTGAATGGCCTTCGCTTGAAAGTATCCGCCGGCGTGGAGCAAAGCAAGAAGTAAGTTGATATCTAACCTCGCCGGTAAGGGGACCCAGCTGTTTGAGACTCCTTTAGGCGGGGTTAAATTTAAGGTAAGGGAGTAGGGTTGAGTGTCAAAATTATGGGGTGGCCGATTTACCAAACAAACGGATCAATTGGTTGAGGAATATACAGCCTCGATTATGTTTGATAAGGAATTATATGAGGAAGATATTCAAGGCAGCTTAGCACACGTCACGATGCTTGGCAAATGCGGAATTCTGCCAGCGGAAGACGTGGATACGATTAAAGAAGGGCTTCATAAAGTGCTTGGAGCGATTCGCCGCGGCGAGGTGGAATTTTCCATTTCCGATGAAGACATCCATATGAACATAGAGAAGCTGCTGATTGAGGAAATTGGACCGGTAGGAGGCAAGCTGCATACAGGACGAAGCCGGAATGACCAAGTAGCAACAGACATGCATCTGTATCTGAGAAAACGCGTCGTTGAATTCGTCGAACTGCTGTGCAAGCTTCAAGAAGCGCTGATTGGACAAGCTGTGGCGAACTTGGATACCATTCTGCCGGGTTATACGCATTTGCAGCGCGCACAGCCGATTCTGTTCGCGCACCACATGATGGCTTATGTATCGATGTTCCAGCGTGATGTCGAGCGGCTGCAAGACGGCTATAAGCGGATTAATTCGCTTCCATTAGGGGCGGGGGCTTTGGCGGGTACGACGTTCCCGATTGACCGCCATTTTGTGGCGGAGCAGCTCGGATTTGAACGCATTTATGATAACAGCTTGGATGCGGTCAGCGACCGGGATTTCATCGTGGAGTTTCTCTCCAATGCTTCACTGATCATGACCCACTTGTCCCGCTTATGCGAAGAGCTTGTGATGTGGTCCAGCACAGAGTTTAACTTTGTGGAGCTGGATGATGCATTCTGTACAGGCAGCAGTATTATGCCGCAGAAGAAGAATCCTGACGTGGCCGAATTGGTGCGCGGTAAAACAGGCCGTGTTTTCGGTAATTTAATCGGTTTACTTACCCTGCTTAAGTCCTTGCCTCTAGCATATAACAAGGATATGCAGGAAGATAAAGAGGGAATGTTCGATACGGTGAAGACGCTCCAAGGGGCGCTGCAACTGTTCGCACCTATGATCTCCACAATGAAGGTGAACCGTGACCGCATGAGACAAGCGGTGAATCAAGACTTCTCTAATGCAACGGATATTGCGGATTATTTGGTCAATAAGAATTTGCCATTCCGTCAAGCGCATGAAATTATTGGAAAAATAGTATTGTACTGCATCCAGAATAATAAGTACCTGCTAGACTTGAAAATGGAGGAGTTTACTAATTTCTCCAACTTGTTTGACGAGAAAATCTATGAGGTGCTTCAACCGGAGCAGGTCGTTAATGCACGGAACGTTTACGGCGGTACAGCTTCCAATCAGGTAACGGAGGCCATCGAACGCGCATCGAAAGTATTGGTGGACGCTCTAGCATGGACCGAGAACAAGATTGAATCGAAATAACAGAAGAGGCTGGCTGTTCATTGCCGAGGGCAAGGGCAGCCAGCTTTTGTGTATGATGGTGTCGGTTTTGATCAAAATATCGTATTTCCTGGGAAATGGCAGCGATTTGGACAGACTGCTGCAATAAGTACACTCGTTATTATGTTTAATCCTCATAAATCGGTGCATCTACACCATCTTCAATAATGCGATTGGGCTGCTTTGGACTTATTTTTGAAGGACCGCCTTGGTTACGTGCCACGAGTGTTGGTGTAGCTTGATAGGTATCCAGCGAAATTCGCTCGCGCTTTACTTCACGGCCGTTCTCTTTCTTGATGCGGTAAGTTTCCACTTTATATCCTGTTTTTCCTCGCTTTAGAACCTGCTCACTGCCTTTAGCTAAATTCGGGTTATATAAATACTTGATAGGCGGTTCGATCGTGCTCACCACCTTTGTCTCCAGTTCATACTTAACCGATTTAGGCATCGTGCCGAAAAGTTTGACCGTAAGCCTGCGATTCTCCATAGACGTACGAATAAGCAGATACGAACCGGACGTATTTTTAAACTTAAAGTTGATATAACCGGTGGAATAGGTGGCGTCCAGTCCCATGGGGATATAGCTTACCGGCAAGGAGTGGTTTCTTCGTTCCACAATGTCTAACCCCGCTCGTAACACTGCGTTATATAACGTCGTTGAGACTTGGCAAATTCCCCCGCCTATGCCCGGAACGAGCTTGCCGTTCAGAATAACGGGGGCTTTCTTAAAGCCATGGGCTTCTCTTGTTTTCTCAATGATCTTCTCATAATCAAACACCTCGTCGGGTGCGAGCAACGTATCATGAACGACCTTAGCTGTAGCTTCAATATTGTGAGATCTGCCTTCGCTGCTGCGATTGTAGTTGGTCGAGAATTGGATGATTTTCCGCTCAACTCCTTCTGCTTTTAACGATTCTACAGTTGCCTTAGGCTTGACTTTAACTAAAGGAAGCTGCAACTGAAGCATAAGGTCGGGTTCAGTCGCAGATAAGGCAAGCTTGTGGCTAATCTGCTGCAGCAATTGCTGTTCCAGTGCTTGAACATCAACGCGATATCCTTCTTTACCGGCGATATATTGGACTTGATCTGCTTCGGTAACGACACGTTCTGCATCTACAGGCTGCAACGCTTCAATTTTATGTATAGTTGTATCCATAGTGTACTTCAACTGTTTCATGTCCATGGTCATTGGGAGCTCAAGCGTTTTCTCGGATAACATCCAGCGCCTTTGGGCCCGGGTCCAGAAGTTCCCCTCGGATAAAGCTTGAACGGCTTCGTCCACTTGCTTCTGATCAATGGTCAGGCCAAGATCTTGTAATGATAAAGTAAGTGTCGGAACTTGGGGGTGCGCAGATAACAATATGACTTCCTTCTCGTATAATTGGCTAATTCGCTGTGGAAAAACTTCCTTAAACTGCTTAATATCAAGCGAATCGACACGCCAATCTGTTATGGTCAGCCCTTGGGGCAATTTGGATTGATTAGCATAAAGAATGACGCCTGCCCAGAAGCAGATAAGCGTGAATAATGAACCAAGCAAAAGGATGTGAAGCGGTCTTTTAAACATCCATTGAATCCTCAATAACCTCCCTCTTTTCTATATCAGGATGATGCAAAATCCTTATATCAATACGCAGCATGTTTGGACCGTCATTTATAGCGTTATCCCATATATATGCGGGCAAGCTCCAACAATTGCATAGCGCAATATAAGTCAAGAAACGACCCCGACATGATATAATGTAAAATGCAGTAGAATTGTAGATGGTTTAGAGGAATTTACCTATTAGTGTCGAAATAATAAAAGCTAACTATTAACAGGATGTGATAATGTGATAGAAATGCAGGATGTTTGGAAGGCGTATCCTGATGGAAACCATGCCCTGCGTGGTGTGAATATTAGAGTAGACCGGAATGAATTCGTTTATATAGTAGGCCCTTCGGGTGCCGGCAAATCTACCTTTATGAAGTTGATCTATCGGGAGGAGAAGCCGACCAAGGGGCAAATATTCGTCAATGGTTTTAATTTAGGCAAGCTTAAACAACGAAAGATTCCTTATGTTCGACGCAATATCGGCGTTATTTTCCAAGACTTTAGATTATTGCCGAAGCTGACAGTAGCTGAGAATGTCGCATTTGCCATGGAGGTCATCGAAACGCCTGCCAAGACCATTCGCAAGCGTACATTAGAAGTGCTAGATTTAGTCAGGCTGAAAGAAAAGGCGAACGCGTATCCATCTCAATTGTCTGGAGGCCAGCAGCAGCGGGTGTCTATTGCAAGAGCTATTGTGAATAACCCAGCTGTTATTATTGCGGACGAGCCTACAGGGAACTTGGATCCTGAGACGTCGTGGGGCATTATGCGGCTGCTCGAAGAAATTAATTTTCGGGGTACGACCATTATTATGGCTACGCATAACAAAGAGATTGTGAACACACTACGCAAACGGGTTGTAGCTATAGAAGGCGGCCAAATTGTGCGGGATGAAGTAAGAGGTGATTACGGCTATGAAGATTAGTACTTTATTCCGACACCTGCGAGAAGGTTTGAAGAATGTTGTGCGCAATGGGTGGATGACATTTGCCTCAACAAGCGCAATAGCCATTTCGCTCTTTATTCTAGGCATTTTCCTCATGCTGGCTATGAATGTGAACAATATTGCGAACCAAGTAGAGAGCCAGGTAGAGATTAAGGTCTATCTTGAGGTGAATACACCGGAAGAACAAATGAAATCTTTGCAGAATGAAATTGGAAGTATATCCGGCGTAGCTAAAGTAACACCCGTACCTAAGGAAGAAGGCCTTGAATTTTTAAAGGAGAAGCTGGGCGAGGATGGCAAGGAGTTGTTAGAAGGGTTTGAGCAGGATAACAATCCATTACCTGATGCGTTTACGGTAGAAGTGGATGAGCCGGAGAATGTTGCAGCAGTAGCCGCTCAAATCGAACAGATCAATGTTGGGAAAATTCCCGAGCCTATCTTTAAAGTGAATTACGGCCAAGGCACCGTTGAGACCTTGTTTAAAGTGACGAATTACGTGCGTTGGATTGGCATTGGTCTTGTGGTTGGACTAGCCTTTACGGCCATGTTCTTAATCGCCAATACTATCAAGATTACCATCATAGCACGCAGGCGTGAGATATCCATCATGAAGCTGGTTGGTGCAACCAACAGCTTTATTCGCTGGCCCTTCTTTGTAGAAGGTGCCATCTTGGGACTTATCGGCTCCATTATTCCAATTATCATCTTATTGATTGGGTATCATCAGTTAATCCAGGCTTTCAAGCTTGAAATGGGTATGCTGCTTATTCAGCTTTCTCCGTTCAGTGAGGTAGTGAACTGGATCGGCGGTACGCTGCTGGCTATTGGATTAGTCATTGGTGTACTAGGAACGACATTGTCCGTGCGTAAGTATCTCAAAGTCTAGCAGATCATGAACAGATAGATTTACATGCTGAACTTGGAATTTGGTTATGGGAGGGATTTGAATTGAAAAAATGGTTCTTGCCTCTGTTGGTTGCAATGGTGCTGGTATCTTCCATTGTGTTTCCTTACGAAGGGAATGCCCAATTATCCAAAGAGGAAATCAATCGCCAGTTAAAAGAGATTGAGAAACAGAGACAGCAGGCTGAGCAAGAAGCCGCTATGGCCAAGAAGCAAATGACCCAAATTCAATATGAACGTGCGGCGGTAGTCAGCGATCTCAAGGAAATCAATTACAGCGTGCAGGAAGCCGAAGCCGAAATTAATTACCTTCGCAACGAAATTGAGAAGGTTGCACAACGTATGATGGAGCTAGATGTCCAAATTGAACAAACGAATGCGGAGCTGAATCAAACGATTGAAGAATTAGAAGCGGCTGAAGAACGGGTTGAAGCGAGAGATGATTTACTAAAGGCCCGTGTTCGATTAATGTATACAAATGGTTTTGTATCTTATTTGGATGTATTACTAAGCTCAACGGATTTCTCAGATTTCCTAGACCGTTATAATGCTTTGACTTCAATTGTGAATCAGGATAAAGAGATTCTGGAAGCGAATGAACGCGACCGCGATTTAATCGTATTGAAGAAACAAGAGAAAGAATTACGGCAGCAGGAGCTTGAATTAGTTTTTGCACAGAAGGAAATTATAAAACAGAACCTCATGTATAAAGAAGAGGATAAGGAAGTATTGATCTCCAGTTTAAGCATGCAGCAGCAAAGCTTAGCTCAGAAAGAGCATGAACTGCACAGCAAGGAAGAGGCACTGGAACAAATCAGTGAAGAGCAAGAGAAGCTCCTCATTCAGCTGGCAAGCAGAAAGAGTGCTTTGGAGGCAGAGAAGAACGGGGAAGTTACACCAACTAACGGCAAATTTGGCTATCCTTTGCCCAAAACGTACCCTCTAACGTCCAACTTTGGCTATCGAATCGATCCTATAACAGGGGCCAAAGGAGCCTATCATAAAGGAATGGACTTTGGTGCACCTGGCGGTACAGATATTCTTGCTGCTGAGACAGGCAAGGTCATCGTCGCTCAGTGGTGGGGTGGTTATGGCAACTGTGTCATCATTGATCATGGCGGCGGCATATGGACACTGTATGCACATATGAAATCTAACAGCATGACCGTAAGTGAGGGAGATATTGTAACCCGCGGTGACAAAATTGGGGAAGTTGGCACAACCGGCCGTTCTACAGGCAACCATTTACACTTCGAGGTACGTAAGAATGAAGTTGCTGTGAATCCTAAAGATTATATTAATTAATCTATGGGGTAATAATGAGGGTGGACTGGAACATAAGATAAACAGACTAGTCCCAATATGAGGCAACTTAATTGATCGAGGAGGTGAAGGATGGATGGCTTTTAAGGGGCGTACGGTCATAGTGTTTATACTGCTCGCTATGTTCGCGGGGAGTATAGTCACGCTCACGCTGATGGATACCTTGGATGCCTCGTCCCTTGCCGATAAGCAAGTGCGCGATGAGCGAAGTGGGCAGCAAACATCAGGTAAAGACGGTTTGACGCAGAAAGAGCTTGAGAAGATATCATCCACATTTGGACTGATTCACAGTAACTTTTATCATGAAATAGACCGTTCCCATCTAGTTGATGGCGCGATTGACGGCATGTTAAGCGCACTGGAAGACCCATACTCTGTATACATGGATCCCGAGGAAACAAAGCAGTTCAGTGAACATATCGAATCGGTATTTTCGGGCATAGGGGCAGAGGTTTCAATGCGGGATGGGAAAGTAACCATTGTGTCTCCTATTAAAGGATCTCCAGCGGAAAGAGCCGGAATACGTGCAGGTGATGTTATTTTATCCGTAAATGGCGAGAAATTGGACGGGTTTACATTGAATGAAGCGGTGCTTAAAATCCGCGGTCCTAAGGGGACCCAGGCAAAGCTTGAAATTGAACGAACCTCACTGAATAATCCGATTGAAGTCATCGTTGTTCGTGATGATATAAGTATGGAGACCGTGTTTTCTGAACGGCGCGAAGACGGAGTAGGATACATCGAAATCCGCCAATTCGCGCAGAACACAGCGGAGCATTTTGAAGAGCAGTTAGAAGACCTTGAATCCAAAGGGATTAAGGGGCTCATTATTGATGTGCGAAATAACCCAGGGGGGATATTGCCTGTCGTAACAGAAATTGCTGATGTATTCGTGCCTGAAGGCAAGACGATTGTACAAATTGAAGATCGTAACGGCCAGCATCAGAAGCAGGTTTCCAGCTCGAAGGCGAAAGAATACCCCGTGGTTGTCTTAATTAATAAAGGAAGTGCGAGTGCTTCCGAAATATTAGCCGGTGCGATTAAAGAAGCGGGAGCAGGAACTTTAATAGGCGAGACAACCTACGGTAAGGGTACGGTGCAATCCACCTTTGAAAGTACAGTTGATGACGGAAGCAGCTTTAAGATGACGATAGCCAAGTGGCTTACGCCAAGCGGTAACTTCATCAACGAGAAAGGGATTCAACCGGACGTCGAGGTCTTGCTGCCAGATGTTTACCAGGTCGCCCCGCTGCCGAAGGATCAAGTGTTGAAGTTTGATATGGTTAGCGAGGATGTAAGGAATCTTCAGCTCATCCTGGATGGTTTGGATCTTAATCCCGATCGGACTGACGGTTACTTCAGTGAGCAAACACAGATGGCCGTGAAGGCATTCCAGAAGCTGAACGGACTTTCAATGACAGGTGAGGTAGACGAGGCTACAGCGCATAAGCTGGAGGAGAAATTTATCGAGTGGCTGCAGAAGCCCGAGAATGATGTGCAGTTTATAAAAGCATTAGAAATATTGCATCAGAAAATAAAAGGTGAATGAATCTGTTCAATCATAAAGATGATTTCGCGGGATGTGACTTTTGCTTCCAAATGGTCAAATTTATGGATCCGGCAGGATTTACGTCCACAATGTCAAATGTATTTAGAGAAGGCGGCATAAAGTCGTCTTCTCATTTTGTTTTGTTGAAGGAGATCACCCTAGATGGAATCCATACGTTATGTGTTGGAAAGCGGCTTGATGGGGATAGTTCAGCTGCTCAGTCAGCCTTTTTATTATGTCGCGGTGTTATTCATCCTCTTACAATATCGGCGTCAAATCAGTTTAGAACGTAAACTGTTCCATGTGCGGTTGCATTCACTTTTAAGTGAAGTAGCGAGAGTTATACTTTGGGGCTGCGGGGCAGGACTTGTGGCATCCATTGCGATGGCTTTTCTGGGAACGAAACTTAGTGGACTGACGGTTCTATGGTTATGGGGATTAGCTTTGGCACTGTCTTTCATTCGAGTGCGCTTTCTGTGCTTTGCCTACGCAGCAGGTATATTAGGGCTGATACAAGGTGTCTTCCTAGCATTGCCTTTAACCGGCTCATGGTTGGAACATCCTTGGATCACAGCCGTTACTGAGATGCATTTACCATCGCTGTTAGCTTTGGTCGCTGTATTGCATGCGGTAGAAGCGGTATTAATTCGTTTCCAAGGTACCCGCATAGCTACCCCCATGTTCATTGAAGGCAAACGCGGTAAGATCATTGGGGGGTATGACCTGCAGGGCTTCTGGCCTGTCCCACTGCTTCTGTTAATGCCAGTAGGCGATCAAGGCTTCAGTCTGCCATGGACGCCATTATTCGGGCTGGAGATGGGGATATCGAATTGGATGTTTATAGGGTTCCCTGTTTTAATTGGCTTTGGTGAAATGACCATCAGTAAGCTGCCGTCACAGAAGGTACGAATAAGTGCTGGTTTGTTAGGCTGTTACAGCTTTATGTTATTAGGACTTGCTGTCTTGTCTCATTTCTGGACACCTCTAGTTTGGCTGGCTGTTATATGCAGTATGGCCTTACATGAAGCAGTGATCTGGTACAGTAAGTGGAAAGAAGACAGCCAATCACCGTTATATGTTCATGACGAGCAGGGATTGCGAATTCTTGCAGTCATCCCAGGTTCACCAGCTCAAGAATTGGGGATTGAAGCCGGTGAAATTATTCACCGCGTGAACGGTGTAAGGATTCAGACGAAAGAACAGCTTCATGAGGCAATGCGGATGAATTCTGCGTTTTGCAAGTTAGAAATTCTCAACCACGAGGGGCATAATAAGTTTTTGAAGCGGGCGTTGTTTGCTAACGAACATCATGAGCTTGGCATGATCTTGGCTCCTGACGAAAAGGCGCTGTTCTATCTTGAGAAGAAAGAATTAAGATTAATGAATGTCATCAAGACAAAGCTGTTTGGTTTATTAAAGAAGGAATCACCTGCAGGAGAATCTACACATCTATCCAATTAACTTACATTATCTATCAACAAACCGCCATAAAACGGAAGCAACTAGGGCTATAAACTCAGAATAAATAAACGGGGGTATCCAGAACGTTGATTTCAGCGTCTGGATGCCCCCGTTGCAGTTGAGATAGTACTCATAGCTAATGCACAGTTCTTAATACAACAATCTCAACGCGCCGATTCTTCTGTCGGTTGGCTTCAGTATCATTGGTTGCAATAGGTTCAGTATCAGCATAACCTGCAATAATGAATTGATTGGGATCAAGGTCGGCATCATCGATGAAATAGCGCAGAACAGATAAAGCCCTGGCCGCAGATAAACCCCAATTATCTACATAGAGAGAACCTGTAGCTAAAGGGATGTCGTCTGTATGCCCTTCAATGCTGATCTTCGTATCCAGCTGTGGAAATAACGATGCTAACTGTGTAAGCAGGGGTTCGGATGCGGGTTTAAGCTCCGCCTTGCCCAGATCGAATAAGAATAAATCCTTCAAGGTAATAGCAATTCCTTCTGGTCGATCAACGACCTGTATGGAATCTTCTAGCCCATGTTCAGCCACATACGATTGTATGACTTTAAACAAACTTTGCAGCCCCTCTTCTCGCTGTGCAGCCAATTCAGCTTCACTCAACTGCCCTTCACCGTGGTCTGGTCCCTCGTTGTCACCAGGCTTAAGATCACCAGCGATTCCGCGGTGACCCTCTAGAACGCCGTCATGGCTTTCAAACTGGAGATGGAGCTGATCGGCAAGCTGCGTATATTTTTGCAAATCCAATTGGCTGATGGAATATAGAATGACGAAGAAAATCAGCAGCAGTGTGATCAGGTCAGCATAGGTAATTAACCACCGTTCATGCTGTTCAGTTGAGCCTTGACCTCGTTGACCTCTTCTTAGTCTACGCCTCATCTTCATCACCTTTTTGTTCTAATCGTGGGGCTTGAGCATTTACAAGAAAGGCGCGCATTTTCTTCTCAATTAACTGGGGATTCTCACCGGCTTGAATTGCTAGTATGCCCTCGAGCATCATTTCTCTCACTTGAATGCGTTCATCGACCTTGGTTTTAATTTTATTGGCGATCGGCAAATAAATGACATTTGCACTGGCAACGCCGTACAGTGTGGCGGAGAAAGCGACCGCAATAGCGGGTGCAAGCTGTGCAGGGTCTTCTAAATTACCGAGAACATGAATAAGACCCATGACTGTACCGATGATCCCCATAGTTGGGGCATAACCGCCTGCTGCTTCGAATACTTTGGCCATAGAGCGATGCTTCTGGTCATATGCGTCGATGTCCAGTTCGAGAATGTCTCTCGTTAGTTCTGGATCTGAACCGTCGATGACCATCTCAAGCCCTTCTTTAAGAAACATATTGGGGTGATCGGCAGCTTGTCTTTCTAATGCGAGAACACCTTCCCGGCGGGCTGTGACAGCCATATCTACGATATCCTGAAGCAGATCTTCCGGCTGTTCTTGTGACTCTGTGAAAGCGAATTTCAAGGCGGCGGGCACCTGCTTCAACTTGTGCTTCGAGAAACTGATCACCACGGCACCAAGCGTTCCGCCGAACACAATCAGTGCGGCACTAGGGACGAGCAAAGCAGATAAATGTCCCCCATCCATCACAAATCCGACCAGCAGTGCCAGCAATGCAATAAGTATTCCGATTAATGTGGCAAAATCCATTCTATTTCGCTCCTTAGCTGTAATATTTACGGTGAAAAATTGCCGCATTGAGTTGAGTATCGCACCATTGTACCATAAGAATAGAAATCCATTTTTGAAATTTGCAAGAAAAAATACAACAATGATATAATAATAAGATGGGAACAAATATTCCTATGGATAATAGGATACCCACTTACAATATAACAAAGACGTCAAGAACAATCCTCATATATATCGGAATTTGGAATAAGAAAATTTAGAAAGATCGGGCGGTGAACACGGGATGAGTATTATCATGAGTCATGAAACCTTTAAGATCGCTTCAGAATATGAGCCCAAGGGAGATCAGCCCAAAGCGATAGAGCAGCTGGTCCAAAGTATCCAATCAGGTAAGACGTATCAGACATTGCTGGGTGCAACAGGGACAGGCAAAACCTATACGATCGCCCAGACCATTGCCAAACTGAATCGTCCAACCTTAGTTATAGCGCATAATAAAACGTTGGCGGCGCAGCTTTGCAGTGAGTTTAAGGAGTTTTTTCCCCACAATGCCGTGGAGTATTTCGTCAGTTACTATGACTACTTTCAACCAGAGGCTTATATACCTTCAACCGATACGTATATAGAGAAAGACTCCAGTATTAATGACGAGATTGACAAACTTCGGCACTCAGCGACCAGTTCTTTGTTCGAACGAAGAGACGTCATTATCGTAGCCAGTGTTTCGTGTATTTATGGCTTGGGTTCGCCTATGGAATACAAGGATCTAGTTTTATCCTTGCGGGTAGGCACTGAACGATCACGAAATGACATTTTGCACCGCTTAGTAGACATTCAATACCAACGCAATGATATTAACTTTACAAGGGGAACGTTTCGAGTACGCGGTGATGTAATTGAAATTTTTCCAGCCTCGCGAAGTGAGCAGGCCGTCAGGGTAGAATTGTTCGGTGATGAGATCGAGCGCATTACGGAAATTGATGTCCTAACAGGTGAGATTATAGGCGAGAGAGAGCATATCGCGATTTTCCCAGCTTCTCACTTTGTAACCCATGAAGAGACGATGAAAGCGGCCCTAAAGAATATTGAACGAGAGCTGGAAGAGCAGCTGGGTAAATTACGCAGTGAAGGGAAACTGCTGGAGGCCCAGCGCCTTGAGCAGCGCACGCGTTATGATATTGAGATGATGACTGAGATGGGGTTCTGCTCTGGTATTGAGAACTATTCAGGACCATTAACCTTTAGGGAGCGAGGGGCAACGCCCTACACGCTGTTTGATTACTTCCCTGATGATATGCTGATTGTCATCGATGAATCCCATGTGACCTTACCGCAAATACGGGCGATGTATAATGGGGATAGGGCGCGTAAGACGGTACTCGTGGACCACGGATTTCGGTTGCCTTCGGCGCTGGACAATCGCCCGTTGACATTCGATGAGTTCGAGGCTATGTCACGGCAAACCGTCTATGTAACAGCTACGCCAGGCCCATATGAATTGGAGCAATGTCCTGAGGTCATTGAGCAGATTATTCGTCCAACAGGACTAGTCGATCCTGTCATTGAGGTGCGCCCGACGAAAGGCCAGATTGATGATTTAATCCATGAAATTAGGTTAAGAATTGATAGAGATGAGCGCGTCTTGGTTACGACGTTAACGAAGAAAATGTCGGAGGACTTGACCGACTATCTGAAGGAAATAGGCATTAAGGTGCGTTACCTGCACTCAGAAATTAAAACATTAGAGCGGATGGCCATTCTGCGTGAGCTGCGGTTGGGTGTGTTCCACGTATTAATAGGGATTAATCTCTTAAGGGAGGGGCTTGATCTGCCTGAGGTATCCTTAGTATCGATTCTGGACGCGGACAAAGAAGGCTTCCTGAGATCCGAACGTTCATTAATCCAGACGATTGGACGCGCCGCCCGGAATGCCGACGGCCGGGTCATTATGTACGCGGATAAAATAACCGACTCCATGAAAAAGGCGATCGATGAAACAGAACGTCGCCGCACCATTCAGCTTGCTTATAATGAGGAGCACGGCATCACCCCTCAAACAATTAAGAAGAAGATCAGAGAGGTGATCGAAGCGACGAAGGTAGCGGAGCAGAAGTCGGAATATCTGCCTCATAAAGAAGTAAGCACTATGTCTAAGAAAGATCGGGCAGCATTGATAGAGCGGCTGGAGCAAGAGATGAAGGAAGCGGCTAAACAGCTTCAATTCGAACGGGCCGCAGAGCTTCGGGATGCTTTACTGGAAATCAAAGCCCAAGGATGAGAGGGGAATTAGTTTGGCTAAAGATCAAATTGTGATAAAAGGTGCAAGAGCCCACAATCTGAAAAATATCGACATCGCCATTCCGCGTGATCGGTTCGTTGTATTAACCGGGCTGAGCGGATCGGGCAAATCGTCGCTGGCGTTTGACACGATTTACGCTGAAGGCCAGCGCCGGTACGTGGAATCTTTGTCTGCCTATGCAAGACAATTTCTTGGACAAATGGAGAAGCCAGATGTGGACTCCATCGAAGGCTTGTCTCCTGCGATTTCGATTGATCAGAAGACGACGAGTCGTAATCCGCGTTCTACGGTAGGGACCGTAACCGAAATTTACGATTATTTGCGCTTGCTGTTCGCACGTGTAGGTAAACCGCATTGTCCAACCCATCACATCGAAATTACTTCACAAACCGTAGATCAAATGGTCGATCGTATCATGGAGTACCCAGAACGCACCAAGCTGCAGATTTTGGCGCCGCTCGTTTCGGGACGCAAAGGCGAGCATGTGAAGCTGTTTGAAGACATTCAGAAGCAGGGATTTGTTCGTGTTCGGGTAGACGGGGAGAATCGGGACCTATCTGAGAAAATTGAACTGGAGAAGAACAAGAAGCACTCCATTGAAGTGGTTGTCGATCGAATCGTCGTGAAGCCGGATATCGAGACTAGGTTAGCCGACTCGTTGGAAACGGCTCTGAAATTAACCGAGGGCAAAGTCATCGTTGATGTGATTGGACAAGAGGAGCTTCTGTTCAGCTCGAATCTTGCCTGTCCAGAGTGCGGTTTCAGCGTGGATGAACTTTCACCTCGAATGTTCTCCTTTAATAGTCCATTTGGAGCTTGCCCGCAATGTGACGGATTAGGCATTCACATGACGGTTGATCCTGACCTGCTTATTCCCGATAGAAGCCTCAGCATTGATAAAGGCGCCTTTGAAGCATGGGCAGGCAGTACATCGAATTATTACCCGCAATTTATGGCGGCGGTATGCAAGCACTACAATATCCCTCAAGATATACCAGTCGTAGAGCTGACGGAAGAACAGATGAACATTATTCTCTATGGAACAGGCGGAGAGAAAATTCGTTTCCGTTATGAGAATGATTTTGGTGTTACCCGAGAGGCTTTGGTTCCATTTGAAGGAGTGGTCCGTAATCTGGAACGCCGATACAGGGAAACGGCTTCTCACAGTATACGCGAATATATTGAGGGTTATATGGCAGCTAAGCCTTGTCCCGCTTGTAAGGGCAAGCGCTTAAAGCCTGAGAGCTTGGCTGTAACCGTAGGGAATGTCAATATCGCATATACAACCGATTTATCAATTGGTGCGGCGAAAGATTTTTTCGAAACGTTGGATTTAAGTGAAAAGGACCAGACGATTGCGCATTTAATATTAAAAGAAATTAACGAACGATTAGGTTTCTTGAATAACGTTGGTCTAGGTTATTTAACTCTCAGCCGAGCGGCAGGTACATTATCTGGCGGTGAAGCCCAGCGCATTCGGCTGGCGACTCAGATCGGATCAAGTCTCATGGGAGTACTGTACATTCTGGACGAGCCTAGCATTGGATTGCATCAAAGAGACAATGACCGCTTAATTAAAGCACTTGAGCATATGAGAGACCTAGGTAATACGCTGATCGTTGTTGAACACGATGAAGACACAATGATGGCGGCCGATTATATTATCGACATTGGACCGGGCGCGGGTATTCATGGTGGACAAGTGATCGCTCAAGGAACGCCGGAAGAAGTGATGGCCAATGACGAATCGCTGACAGGTCAATATTTAAGTGGAAAGAAATTTATTCCCGTCCCTGCGAAACGCCGAGCGCCTCAAGATCATTGGCTTGAAATTCGCGGAGCGAAAGAGAATAACTTAAAGAACGTGAATGTCAAAGTGCCTTTAGGGGTCATGACCTGTGTCACTGGCGTATCCGGATCAGGTAAAAGTACACTAGTGAACGAAATCCTCTATAAGACACTGGCCAGGGACTTGAACCGAGCGAAAATAAGGCCGGGCGAGCATAAGGAAATTCGAGGCCTAGAGCATATTGAGAAAGTGGTAGATATTGATCAATCGCCTATAGGCCGTACACCGCGTTCGAATCCGGCAACCTATACTGGTGTTTTCGACGATATACGTGATGTATTCTCAGCTACCCCTGAGGCTAAGATTCGCGGTTACAAGAAAGGTCGCTTCAGCTTTAATGTGAAGGGCGGTCGATGTGAGGCTTGTAAAGGTGACGGTATTATTAAGATAGAAATGCACTTTCTACCCGACGTCTATGTTCCTTGTGAAATTTGCAAAGGCAAACGATATAACCGCGAAACGTTAGAGGTGAAATATAAAGGGAAAAGCATTTCCGAGATTCTTGAGATGACGGTTGAGGATGCCACTGAATTTTTCAAGAACATTCCTCGAATTCATCGTAAGCTGCAAACGTTGATGGATGTAGGACTTAGCTACATGAATCTAGGTCAACCCGCAACAACCTTGTCAGGGGGCGAGGCTCAGCGTGTGAAACTGGCCTCAGAGCTTTATCGCCGTAGTACGGGCAAGACCATATATATTCTAGATGAACCCACGACGGGACTTCATATTCATGACATTGACCGCTTGCTTCAAGTATTGCATCGATTAGTGGATTCAGGTGAGACGGTGCTTATTATTGAGCATAATTTAGATGTGATTAAAACAGCGGATTACCTAATTGACTTAGGGCCGGAAGGCGGCAGCGGCGGCGGAACTATCGTGGGCTGCGGTACGCCTGAAGCGATGGTCAACATAGAGGGCTCCTATACTGGAACTTATCTGAAGCCGATTCTCGAAAGAGACCGCACACGTTCAGAGAACATGCAGCAGCGGCTACAAGAAAAGGTTGAAGTGATTTGATGCTTCGTTAGGGTCAAGAATGGGGATAGAGAACGTAAGGAACATGAAAAAGGCTGATAAGCAGGTAATCTGCTTATCAGCCTTTATACATATTAAGCAATCGCTTGATTCAACTGTTCTTGGAACGGTTCAGTTCCTACGCGTTGGGAGAAATCAAAGAATGACTCGCCTTCGGCGCGGTTTTCTTTGTAGTAATTAATAAGCTTGGCCAGAACTTCGCCGACTTTATCGCCTAATACCCGACCTTTAAGCTTGTCGTTTAACTTAGCATTCTCGCCTAGTGTTCCGCCGATGGCGATATCAAAGGCATCCACCATACCGTTTTCAGTTTTAATTAAAGACCCTTGAAGGCCGATATCTGCAATATGCTTCTGTCCACATGAGTTAGGGCAACCGATAAAATGGATACGAACGGGTTCATCCATCTCGATATGCTGATCTAGGTATTCCGCAACCATTTTAGCACGGTTTTTAGTTTCTACCACGGCAAGGTTACAGAATTCATTACCTGTACAAGAGATGGTGCGGCTCATGAAGCGTTTAGGGTTTGGTGTTAAACGCTCAAGTACAGCTTCTTTAAGTAAAGCTTCAACCTTCTCATCTGGAACGCCTGTCAAGATGATGTTCTGCGACATGGTGGTCCGAATTTTGCCGTCACCGTATTCATCAGCAAGGCGGGCTAATTCTCTGAACTCATCGGCATTTAAGCGGCCAACAGGGATGTTAAGTCCAACATAGTTTAAGCCTTTTTGGGATTGTGGATGTACTCCGTCAAAGTAAGCAGCATTCCATCCCGCTGTTTTGTCTTCGCCTCTTGTATGAAGTTCCCCGGTCAGCTTCACTAGTTCTTCTCTGAACTTCTCAGGACCCCAATCAGCGACTAAGTATTTCAAACGAGCTTGGTGACGCTTCTCACGATAACCAAAGTCCCGGAAGATGGTAGTGACACCGATGGCTACTTTTAATACTTCTTCAGGTGTAACGAATACATCCAGCTTTTGAGCGAGGTGCGGCTTCGCAGATAATCCGCCGCCGACGCAGATGTGGAAGCCGACAACTTCCTTGCCATCAATGACTTTAATAGCTGGTGTGAACGCTAAATCGTTAATCTCAGCATGTGCTGTGTTGTAAATATTTCCGGAAATGGACATTTTGTATTTTCTAGGCAGGTTAGAGAAATCGCGATTCAATAAGAAATAGTTTGCCACTTCTTCAACGATTCCTGTGGTGTCCAATAACTCGTTTGGATCAATGCCTGCAAGCGGATTTCCTACAACCGTACGCGGGCAGTCGCCGCAAGCTTCAAAGGAATACAGCCCTACTTGTTCAAGGCGGTTAAAAATATCAGGCAAGTTTTCTACCTTCAACCAATGGAATTGAATCGCTTGACGAGTCGTCACATCCATTAAGTCTTTACCGTAGAGATGTGCGATGTCGGCTAGTGCTCTAGCTTGATCGCTGGTCATAATCCCAGTGTTGATACGAACACGCATCATAAAGTGACCGTCTTTCGGTTTTTGCTCGTAGACCCCCGCCCACTTAAAGCGGTTCATGTCATCCTCAGTAATTGAATCGTATCCAGTTTTGGAGTATTCGTCGATGATTGTACGAATAACATCCAAGCCATCTTTTTCGAGCTTTTGAAGTTCTACTTTGTTTAATTTCGAAGTGTCCTCAGCCCATTTTGCAACGTAAGCCAATGTTATGTCCTCCTAATATTTCTATATTAAATGAATATCTTGATTAAATCCGAGAAAAATAGTATGAAATACTATACTTGATAGTAC
>CAYUSG010000024.1:0-31753 GCA_964447355.1 uncultured Paenibacillaceae bacterium | reverse complement strand
GCTCATTATATTTCACAATAAATGTTCGAATGTAGGCTTCGATACTGTCTTGCCGCTCCTTCACTGAAGGAACTCTAAACACCCTGTCTTTAAAAAGTTTATACAATCTGGAATTTAATAACCCTTTCTCATTCAGGTCAAATGGATTCGTTGCAAAAGCAAAGATGATTCTACCCTTCTTATCGGCCAGCATTTTCGCTAAGTTACGCTGCGTTTCTATATCCAAACGTTCGATATGTTTAACATAAATAACCGTTTCCGTATCAACTTTCTCCAGCAAATCAAACAATATGTGCTCGGCATTCTCCGTGTGATGAATGATATTAATCTCTAGAATAAAGGGCTGCTCCTTATATAGTGCGCCTGCCAGCAGTCTTTTACCTGCTCCCGCCTCGCCGTAGAGCGCTATTGGACTAAGTAATTCCTTATGCGGATCGATGTCGTTTAATTGCTCCAGGAAGTCATTATTTGAAGTAATGAATTGCGGGAACGACTCAATAAAGCCATTGGAATATGCCAACGTGATATCGCTCCGTTCGTTCGATTCGGGTCTAAGCAGTACATAATACATAGGAGCCCCATTAAACTGAACAGCTTCCCCTGAAATCATAAAGACCTTGCCTTTGCCGAATGAGACAATAATGTCCTCTAATTTGGGTCCATTGAATAACAGCCGTAGAAAGTGAGTAAGATAGGTTTCCAGCTGCGACCTCTCTTGTCCGATAAACGAGGAGTCTTTTACATATGCATAAAACGCCTGATTCGCTTCGATGATGTGTCCTGACGGATCAAAGAGCACAACACCCTGCTCTAATTGATTAACAATGTTCTTATATAAAAGATAGCTGTTCTTATAATGCATCGTATGCTTGTATATTTGTCTGGCCCGTGAAAAAGCTTCTAGAACCGACTCATGGCCGGAAGTAATCAAGACCCCTTGAAGCCCGGCTTCCGTCGCTCTATTGACCGTAATCGTATCGCCTACTACAACCATGACCCCGCGCTGTTTAGCGGCTAATATCGCCGTTTCCACCTCATCTTGGTTCTGTACCATTTGATAAGGCACCTTAATGTTCATTAAATTCGCCACAGCCACAGCGCTCTCAATAATGTTAGGAAATCCAATCATTTCAATGGGTACTTTATAGCCTTCAACTAGTGTCAGCATGCGCATGATATCATAGCCGGACACTTGAATCTCCACCACAGGCAGGGACGTATGCTCCCGTATAAGCCGAGCCGTCCCCCCGCGGCTGATAATCAGTTCAAAACCCTGTTCCTCGCAATCCTGAATTTGCGGAAGGACCTCTAATAGATCGCCTCGCACCACCGCAACGTCGAAGTCAAGAAGCTTGTCCTCTAGGGCTGATATGACTTCAACTAGCCCTTGGTAGGGTGCTATAAATAACGTCTTAATTCTCAATTGTCCACCCCCGTCCGCAATTTTTCACAATTGATTCCATTATAATCCATCCTTATTGTTTCGTATAGAATTCCCTCACAAAAGTGGATATGGTTGCACTAATTATGAAATCGATTCCTTATCTGAATTTTAGAAATGCGACGAGTGCTAAGGAGCAAAGCAGCCCCCAGATACCGTATATCATTAAGGAAGCATCTATGCCCACGATCGGCTGCAGTAAAGCCAAAATGACTGTTGCAATTGCACCTTGTAAAGATGAACTGATCTTCGCAAAGCTAAAAATCGTACTGTACCCGCTGCCATCCACCTGCTGACTCAGCCATAAACTGGACGGAGCCATCGTGATTTGAAAAATAGCATTAGATAGAACGAAAGCAACAATGACCCCCACCGGATGTTCTATGCTCCCCATCCCTATCAATCCAACTGCACAGAGGATATATGGGGCATAAATCATAACATTCAGATGTTTCTTCAATAAAAACCCTACTGACAAAATGAGAATAAACCCAATCGCAGACTGGAATGTCACGATCGTGCTGTAATGCTGTTCAGTGATCCCCATGCCATCCATTAATTTAATAGGCAGTAAAGTCATATTGATCATGACCGTTTGGTTAATAACTGCAGTTAAAATCACAAACCCTAAGATGCTTCGGTTTCTGCATAATACAGCCCACTCGTTAAGAATCTTTTTCATTTCACGCAGATCTAATTTCAAGTGTTGGAGTTTAGCTGACGTACTGGGATAAGCCGTCAGAACCCCCACACATAAGGCAAGAAGCAGACTAAAGAATAAGAAAGCATTCGCATAGCTGCTCGTCATCCAGAAGGCTCCTGCCAAAGGACCTGCCATGGAAAAAGCGATAAAGCTTGAGCGATACAAGGTGTTCGTCATTTCGCGCATGTCGCTGGACGTTTCTTGGGCCATCACGTTCATATTCACAAGCAGGATTTGGGTCAGTGAACCGAAGATCGGATACATCACGTACAGCATTAGTTTGCCAGGAAAAAGCACTGTACAAATGAGGGCAATCGCTGACATCACCACGGCGAAGACAGCTGTTATCTTCGTACCTAAACGGATGGCATACGTACCAAGTACAAACACCACGATCATGGTCAGCGTATATCTGATCGATCTAATTTGCGACCATTCCGATGCGTCTACCCCAACAGCATTAATCGCATAAGCGGTGTATACAACCTCCAGTCCGCTGAACACCATGGACAGTAAAGAAGATATGCCTAATATAATCCATAACTGCCTCTTATCTTCTTGTTTCATTTTGCATCATTCCAGTGAATTGTATTGTAAACGCGTTACTATTGATGTATGTTTTATGCATTATGCATCATTACCACACGATAAGGAGCGAATATATGAACCAGGAACGCATTATATCCTTAAAGCAACTTGTTCCCGATGGTCACTTATTTCACAATACTGCATTAGATCGCATTGAAGCCTATATCCCGACCCGCTTTCCTACCAACCATGCGGCTTATTTATTAGAGCTGCAAAGCGGAGACTTGCTGTGCGTGTGGTTTGCTGGTTCGGATGAAGGCGCTTCCGATATTCGTATTGTCATGTCCCAATTAGCGCAGGACAGTGCGCAATGGAGCCAGCCCGCAACCCTCTCCAACGCTTCGGATAAGTCTGAGCAGAATCCTTCTCTGTTCCAAGCGCCCAGCGGCGACCTTTGGCTCATGCATACCGCCATGGATACGCGGGGCTGCACATTGGAGGAGTGGCAGCAGAAATTAGCGGCTCATGAGGTCACAGGCTCATTCGCAATGCAGCATACGTCACAGATTCTCCGCAAAATCTCAACCGACCAAGGTCAGACTTGGGGAGCCTCCCACGTTCTATTCGCTGAACCCGGATCATTCTGCCGCCAACCCGTTCAGGTGCTGAGCAATGGCACTTGGATTGTGGGGAATTGGCGCAGTATGGATCAGCATGGCGCCTTTGGCAGTGATGTGACATGGTTCCAATTATCCCAAGATCAAGGTCGCACATGGAATGCAGTAGAAGTGCCCGGCAGCGCTGGACGCGTGCATGCCAATGTCATAGAGCTTGAAGGCGGCAGATTGGCCGCTTTCTTCCGAAGTCGTGCGGCCGACCGCATCTACATTAGCCGCTCCGACGATTTCGGATTCAGCTGGAGTGTTCCAGAGCGAACCTCCCTGCCTAACAATAATGCCAGCATCTCAGCGATCAAGCTGCAAAGCGGACGCATCGCTGTCATTTATAATGACATCAGCTTAAATGACGATCCAAGCGTCACCCTTTGGCCCTATGAACGCTATCCCGTTACCGTTGCCTTATCCGAAGATGAGGGGCGCACATGGCCTTACAAGCGGTATGTTGATATCGGGGACGGTTATGCCGGAGATGCTAATAAGGCGTCTAACCGCCGCTACGAATACCCTTGTATCATCCAAGCTAAAGACGGATTAATTCATACGGTGTATTCATACGGCACAAGGGAATGCATCAAGCATGTCAGCTTCACAGAAGGCTGGATTATCGGCGGCGGCGCTTCTCGATGGCCTTGGAGAAATTTCCCCGTAACCTAAACACCTGAATATTAAAACAGCACCTTCCCCGCCGCCACGTGCAGGGAAGGTGTATTGTATCACTGCGATGCAGCCTTCAAATATGCGCCTACAATCCTATTCAGCTGCGCAAGCCCCTGCTCTGAAAGCGCCCCTACTGGCTGGCGTGCAGGTCCTGCATTTAACCCCAGCTGATCTAGGAATGCTTTCAACGAGGCCGGCTGCGTGCCTATACGCAGCGCCTGACGTGCTATTCGCAGTACGCGTTGCTGCGCCTCTGCCTCCTCCAATCGTCCATTCTTCCAATGCTCATAGATCGACACAATGGTATCTGGCAAAATATTAGCCATCGCGGAAACGGTCCCCTTGCCGCCAGCCATTAAGGTCGATAGGATTAGACCATCATTGCCGGACAATACGGAGAATGCTTCCCCTGCGGTTTGTTCAATATATTGCAAGATCGTATCAAAGCTGCCGCTGCTATCCTTGATGCCCACAATATTAGGTACCTTCGCCAGTGTACCTACTGTTCTGGGCTGCAGCGCGTTCGTCGTTCTCGCTGGCATATTGTACAGCACAATAGGCAAAGAAGTCGCTTCTGCTACTTTCGTAAAATGACGAATCAATTCATCTTGCGTATAACTGATGAAGTAAGGCGTAATCAGTGAAAGCGCATCAGCACCGATAGACTCTGCACGTTTAGCCAGTTCTATCGTTTCTTTAGTACTGGTGCAGCCTGCACCCACATATACGGGCAGCTTACCCGCTGCCTCATCGACAACAGCCTCAGCAACTTGTAACTTCTCATCAAAATTCATCGCATAAAATTCACCATTGGTGCCTAAACAAAAAATACCGTCCACCTTCGCTTGAATCTGCCGCTGGACCATTTGCCTCAAGACGGGAATATTTACAGCCTCCTCCTGATCGAAGGGGGTCACAAGCGCGGGTATAACGCCTTCAACTTTCAACACGGTGCATCGCTCCTCTTATAAGACATATTCTAATCGGGTGAGTTCATCACTTTGCAGGACCTCGCGTCCGTCAACATACAATCTTAATCCTGGATCATACGGGGCATCCTTGAGCCCAGGCTGGGCATAGGTCACACGTATAGATCTGCCTGCTGCCGTGATACGATCAAGCTCAAAATAAGTTAAACCGGTTTGAATCGGATCAAGTATCAAGCGATCCTGTTCCACATTCAGTCCGACCACATGCCGTATCATCAGGTCAATGTAATAGGAATGGTTATAATCCACCTCATCACTGATCGCCTCGCCTGTTTGACTGTTGTAATGCTCTACAAGGTAAGGTTTATCAAAGTCCCTGCGATCATAATGCAGCCAGGAATACTCCCTTAGAAAATAGCTGAACCGCTCATCATAAGCATGATTATTGCGCTTACTAGCATTTGCGAGGGCATCCAAGACGATGCTGTTCGTATACGGCCAGGTCGGGCCATTCCACACGCATCCATTTCTTCCTTTAATAAAGTTGCCTTGCCAGCCTCCCTCAGGGGCATACACAGGACAATCTGCTGACACTGAAGGAAACGGAGCCGGTGTATTAAACTCATTCGGATCGAATAAATCGATAAACATTTCGTGATGTTCAAGCTCTGTGATTCCGGCCCAATGGGGATAAAAGCCCACAATATTCTTCACCAGCGCCTTCTCGTCCGTTTCAGGATGCAGATCATAATAAAAGCGCTCTGTTTCGTCCCACATTTTCTCATTGATATGCTGCTTGATCGTTTCAGCCAGGGCAAGGAAATCCTTTGCCTCGGGGTCACCCATAACTTCGCATAAACGCGCAACACCCAGCGTATTAAGATAATGATAGACGGAACGGTCTACTCTTTTTAAAGGCGTGTACTTGTCCGGCTCCATCGTCATGCAATCTTTGGGATAATCATGAAAATACCAGTAGCTCGGCTGATATTCTTTCCCCGTACGCTTGTGATTGTATTCAATAAGCAGCTTGTCGTTGGACGTGCCGTACACTTTGCTCTCACCAAGCACCTGCTTCTTGATAGAAGGCAGCATGCTTGCAACCATCGCTTCATCCCGATGCACCAAGTACGTTTGGTATACCGACCAAGCGAAGAAATTAGAATACGAATGGAGTGTATCATCCACGAACAGACAGTTATACAATCCCTCGTCGTCTTGACTGGCTTCCATCGTGCGCATCACACCTTTGCAATACGTATCGTGGTTGTACCATCTGTTCTCTAAGAGATGCATAGGTGTCGTAAGGGGAATCATCTTGCTGAATTCCCAGCCTTCGGGGGCATACGGGGTTTTCGTCATTTTATGAGATCGGCCTTCATAGAACACAGGATGCTGCATCTGTCCGTAACGGGGATCGGCTAAATTATGACGTAGCAGGAACCAGCGGTAATCCCAAGTTTTATTCAGCAATGCTTCGTTACTGGTAAACATCGGGGCTTGATCAAACCAAGCTTGATACTCTGACTTCTGAGCATTCAGTACAGCTTCAATACGTTGATCTGTATAGCCCTTGGCCCGTCCTTGCAGTTCTGTCAATTCTTCTGTGCCTTCTAAACCAAGTGCAGCCGCGATAACAAGTTCTACTGTATCGCCGGGTTTGAGCACGATCCCTTGAATAAGTCGCGGATCACTAACAGCTATGGCGGTTAGTATGGTGAATCCGCGCTTCTCCGACTGGAACTTACCCGAAACCAAACGCTCAGAATCCTGCTCCTGCGCCAGCTTGGTGTTCGTACGAAGCTGAAGCACGATGTCCTTCTCCCCTGTATTCTGCCAGCGTTGACAGGACACCGCGCTGTCATTCCATGTTATAAATTTGCTTTCAGAAAACTGAGCATTCGCCCCTTTGTAGTCCAAGGTCAAATGACTGGGCATCCAGTTGATCGTACAAGGCTCAGTATCGAACCGAAACCCTGAAGTCACGGTAAACAAGGAAGGAATATTCAGCTTATGAATAAAATCAACAGCCCCCGTGAAACCGGGAGCCGTATCCAAATAATCAGCCCACAGCCTTGCACCTGTTGATCCCAACAGACTGCCTTTAGGCCGAGTTCTTAAACTCCTGCGGCCGCTTGCCAAGACCTCGTCGATCCGTCGTTTATTGTTCATGCTCTTATCCTCCTTTGAGCTTCGAACTGCTTGGTTATGGTTGCATTCAGCGAGGGGCTAACTCAATCGCAGAGCGTATAGCGGCAAGCATGCTTCGCGCATCCGCTATATTCTTCCCGGCGATGTCAAAGGCTGTCCCATGATCGACGGAAGTTCTGACAATACCGCCTCTAAGCCCCACGGTAATGTTGACCCCGGCCTCAATCCCCAGCACCTTGATCGGCGCATGACCTTGATCGTGATAACATGCGACAACGATATCATAGTCACCTCTAGCGGCTAAGAAGAATAACGTATCGGCAGGCAGGGGCCCCGTCACATTAATCCCTTCGCTGCGTGCCTGATTTACGGCGGGGACAAGCTTCTCCTCCTCTTCTCCTTCGCCGAACAGCCCATTCTCGCCAGCATGCGGATTAA
The DNA here is from genome assembly GCA_964447355.1 of uncultured Paenibacillaceae bacterium. Taxonomy (GTDB): domain Bacteria; phylum Bacillota; class Bacilli; order Paenibacillales; family CAYUSG01; genus CAYUSG01. The sequence continues at coordinate 24,226 of CAYUSG010000024.1, read as the reverse complement.
TGCCGCAGACTGCAATCTTAGGCTGGCTAAAGCCTGCTCGACTTAACGTTTGGTGCGCTAACTTAATGACATTATAGGTCCTTTCGGGATTAATCAGGTCAATTGCTTTCCTTAGTCCCACATGAGTTGTTAAATGAATGACCTTCAGATTAGGGGTGGACAGCATCATAGAGAAGTCTTCTGTCTTAGTCAATTCTGCTAATATCTCTGTATGACCCGGATAAAGATGTCCTCCTAGATGCAGCGCCTCTTTATTAAGCGGGGCGGTGCAGATCGCATGGATCTCCCCCGCCACCGCTAACTCCACTGCCTTCTCCACATAATGGAATGCTGCGTTCCCCGCAGCCGCGCTCACTTTACCTATCTCCAAATGATCAGGCAATAAGTTCAAATCTACACAATCAATCGTTCCAAATTGAAATTCCGCCTCCTGGACATGAGCCAGACGACGAATCTTCACATCACACCCTGTAATAGCGGCGGCCTGTTCTAACGCCTTGGCATCGCCAATGACTATCGGCTTACATTCTTTGTAGATCGCGCGCTCGTTTAAGGCTTTGACGATGATTTCGGGCCCTATTCCCGCCGCATCCCCCATCGTTATCCCAATGATCGGCTCCATGTCCATTCCCCTTTTTGAAAAAGATTTAAGTATCGGCGCAAAGCAAAATCGTCGCCAAATCCGCCCGCTTTGGTAATCACATAAGTGTCATCAATACCTGACAACCGACCAAGCGGTGCCCCATTCTCTATCTCATCGATGAGCTCAAGCCCGCTCACACCCAGATGCATGCACACCTGTTTGGCAGTGTCTCCCCCTGTTAAGATCAGGTTCTTGATCTTAAAATGCTGCGTTATCATCATGGAAATTTCCCCGAGTGCGCGGCCTATTCGATTGCTGATCTCCGTATTGCCAATACCTAAACGTTCCCCAATCTGCTTAGCCTTGGCAATATCTTCGGCAGAACCTGAAGAATATAAGACAATATGGCGATTATGATGGCAAGCATTCAACACCGTCTGAACCACCTGCTCGCATTCAGCCTTGCGGGTATCGTCCGATAAGATTTTATCAGCTCTCATCTCTACCCCGTACACATCAGGATCGCGCAGAATGAGATCCAACTGTTTGCGAGTATTCGTGCTTACACTCCCAATCACAGCTAGAACAGGTCCTTCAAGTGATAAATCGTGAGACGCTTGTTCTGAACCGGAAAATTCGGAGGACAACACATCAGCCAGCCCTGCTGAACCACACCAAACAACGTTCAGGTTCATGCTGCGGATGACTTCTTGGATCTGTAATAAATCGGCTCTAGTCTCCGCATCGAATATCAGATAAGGAATTTGCTGTGACATACTCTGCCTAATACGTATGCTCAAGTGGTCCAAACCTCTCTCGATATCACGGGCGGATATTAAGGACATCGGCCGTTTCGTTTGTTTGCCCAGCAAGTCGGGAAGATAGGAATACTTCACTGGCGTTTTGGGGTCGCGGGCAATGTCTGTTTCATGGAGCAATACCCCATCGACATACAAGTGCCCCGCTTTAACAATCCTGCCATTTTGCGGATAAGAGGGAGCTATGACTACGGCATCAGGCTGAAAAGCATCATACATGGCATCAATTTCTGCTCCAATGTTCCCTCTCATTGTTGAATCTATTTTCTTATATACCCATTGCAGCGAGGGAGATTGAATCGATTCACACAACGCTTTGACTTTCTTATAGGAGGTTGCTTGTGTATCGGCTCTGCTGTCTGAATCGAACACGATCGCATCGTAACGATCCAACAGGTCCGTATCGACGGAGAATTGTACAGCGGTTGATATGCCTTTTTTGGCAAGCTGTACCCCTGTGTCGTTCGCTCCTGTCAGGTCATCTGCTATAATAGCAACTTTCACCTCTCCACCTCCTTTGATCACATTGCACAGCTTATAAATGCTCTATCACTCTATCGTCCCAGCTTCGAGCACTATATCCTAGAGCAATTTGAGATATACGTTCTCAATATCCTCAATTTGCATCACTTTCGGGTTATTATCCATTAATCGCGTGACCTTCGATGCAGCCACGGCTAGTTCGTGAACATCCTCTTGTTTCACACCGTATATCGTTAAGTCCTGTGGAATATGAAGTGTCTTCGTCCATTGCTCAATTTGAGCTAAGACCCTCTCCGCTTTGGCCTCGTTAGAGTCACTATGCCGCCCATCACTAAGCATAATGTCCGCCGCGCGAGCCAATCGGTCAGTAATTGCATCCAGATTAAATCGCATCACATGCGGCAGCAGCATAGAATTGGCTACCCCATGAGTGACCTTGAATTTGCCTCCAATCGGATAAGCTAAAGCATGAACAGCAGCCGTACCCGCACTGGTCAAGGCCATGCCCCCATACATGGAACCAATCAGCATCGCTTCCCTGGCATCCACATCGTCACCTTGCGTATAAGATGTCACGATACTGCCAGCAATCAGACGCATAGACTCAAGGGCATACATGTCGCTAATCGGGTTAGCCTTATTAGATATGAAGGATTCTAATGCATGGGTGAACGCATCCATTCCCGTAGCAGCAGTAATCGCTGGAGGCAGACTCTTCGTAATAACCGGATCCATAATCACTAGACTAGGCAGTAGATGTCGGCCCACGATTCCAATTTTCAGTTCCTCCTCGGGGAACGTGACAATTGCGTTAGGCGTCACTTCCGATCCTGTCCCCGCCGTTGTAGGAATCATAACAGTAGGTATACCCGGATTCGGAATCTTCTCTATCCCAGTCATTTCCTCCACGGACATATCATTCGTTTTTAAGACTGACAAGACTTTAGCAGCATCAAGCACACTGCCCCCGCCCATCGCAATGATCAGATCGTAAGGCTGCCCGCTAAACACCTCGAACAACGCATTGATATTACCAACGGTAGGTTCTGGTTCAACATCTACACTATAATCTGCTGCAATTCCTATGGCGTTCAACTGGTTGATCATGTCATCCAAGAAGCCTAACCTTTGTGTAAAAGGTTGAGCTAGAATAAATACAGATTTCACTCCAACAAACTGTGATACATGTTCTTTTAAATGCTCAAAGGTATGGCGACCCGCTATAATTTTCCTTGCGGTTTGAAACGTATATGGACTTAATCCCATGACTCTCCAGCTCCCTTCAAACGACTATCTATCTCTCTCTTGCCACATTGACGGTTTGGCTTAACCTTTAACCGATCCAATTAAGAAACCTTTTGTGAAATAACGTTGGGCGAACGGATAAATGAACAAGATCGGTAACACGGCCGTGAAAATAGCTGCAGCCTGCAGGTTCTTCGGTGTCAACAGGTAACCGTTCTGAATAATGTTCTCCAAATTCGTCGTTTCTCCGCCCGGTTGAATAATGAGGCTGTACAATACCAATTGAATCGGGTACAGCTCGCTGTCCTGCAAATAAATTAACGGTATGAGAAATTGATTCCAGATCGTGACGGCGTAGAATACCCCAATGGTTGCCAGCACCGGTTTAGACAGCGGTCTAAACACTTGCCACATAATCTGCAAATCGTTAGCACCGTCAATAACAGCAGCTTCCTCCAATTCATAAGGCAAAGCATCCAGAAAGGATCGCGTAATAATTAAGAAAAAGGTATTAATCGCCATTGGTACAACCATGACCCAGAAGCTGTTTACCAATCCCATAGAACTCCATACAAGGTAGTTCGGGATAATGCCCGCTTCGAAAATCCATGTGAACAAGAACAGCATCATGATGATATAACGTCCTCTAAGTTTTTTCCTTGAGAGCGAATAAGCTGTTATGAACGTTAACACCATGGCTACAAGCGTCCCTACCACCGCATAAGCGATAGAATTACTAAGCCCTTGCAAGACATTCAATCTAGTGTTCGACAGGATATACTTGTAGGATTCAAGATTGAAGCCTTTAGGAAAGAAGAACACTTCTCCAGCTGCTACATGCCCGCCATCACTTAAGGAGATAGCTACTATATAAATGAAAGGAAAAATACACAGCATAGACACGAGCAGCAGCAATGTATTGTTAACCCACTCAAAGGCATCCATTTTTTTACTCATCATTCCACCTCCTAGAACAATCTTGTATCAGAATATTTCTTCGACAGCTTATTCGTTGTCATGACTAAAATAAAGGCGATGATCGACTGAATCAAACTGACTGCGGCACCAAAGCTGTAGTTCGGGAATCCTTGCGGTGCAAAAGCCACGCGGTACACGTAACTTTGAATCACGTCAGCTGTTTCATACACGCTCGGGTTGTACATTAACAGGATTTTATCCAAATCAATGGTGAAGATGTTCCCGATGCTTACGATAAACATCACAATGATAATACTGGAAATCGAGGGCAGCGTGACGTGGAACATTTTCTTCCAACGCCCTGCTCCGTCAAGCTCTGCTGCTTCATACATGCTTGGATCAATGGAGGTCATCGCGGCCAAATAGACAATCGCAAAATAACCAAACGTATGCCATACATGCAGCATCGTATACAGCGGTCTAAACCATTCAGGCTCCGCCATGAAAAAGATTTTGCTCATGCCTAGCCAATTGAGCAGCTGATTCACTAATCCGCCTTGAGGTGAAAGTACGGTGTAAAGAATACTAACCGTTACCGCAGCCGAGATGAAATAAGGGAAGAAGCTTAAGGATTGTGCAAACTTCTTAACAAACTTGACCCTAACTTCGTTTAAGAACAAGGCAAAAATAATCGGAATCGGAAACCCTACCACAAGGGTGCAAACGGCTAATAATACCGTGTTCTTCACTAAGGTGAGCATATAAGAATCACTCAAAAAGGCCGAAAAATGCTTAAACCCAACCCACTCGCTTTCGGCAATGCCTTTAAATGCGTTATAGTCTTGAAAGGCAATGGATAATCCGAATAAGGGAGCCAGCTTAAAGATCACCAAGTGGATGAGTCCAGGCAAAAGCAGGAGATAAAGCAGCCGTGAACTCCAAATATCATGCACCAACCGCTGTAGTTTTGTTTTCTGATAGGGTCTGCTCGTTTCTTTTTCAACGGATGTGTCCATCAACATGCACACCTACTTTCTCTTAAGAATACATAGAGCCCCAAACCTCCTATTCGCAGCAGGCCGGGGCTCGAATTAATTATTGCTGCATAGCGTCATATGCTGCCTGATCAATCTCTACAATCTTCTTGTATCCTGCATCTTCCATGTCTTTCAAGAATGCATCCCACTCGCTCATTGGACGATCGCCTGTGATGAATCCTACTAGGTTGGCTGTTACCGTTTCTTTAACTTTTGCCACTAGGTTTGTACGCTCTTGCAATTGTTCAGTTGAATATTTCAAAACAGGAAAAACATTAATGTACTCGTCTGTGAATAACTCCGATGCATAGGCTTTTACAGAATCATAGTTCCATTTGTAGAATGCTTCGTTGTCAACAGGTTTAGGGAAATGAAGCTGGTCATTTACGAAATCCCATCTTTTCTCACCCAATGGTTTGAAAGTTTCACTGAAATCTAACAGGTACTGCTTCTCACCATTTACCACTTCATAGCTTTCACCTTCAACACCATAGCTTACAAGGGTTTGACCTTCCTCAGAGAATAGATAATCCAAGAATTTTACAACCCCAACGGCTTTATCTTCCGCTTCAATATTAACAACCATTACACGGTCTGTACGGAAACGAGGGAAATAGTTAGATGCTTTTGATTGGTTACCATTGATATCTTCTAAATAAGGGATAACGCCCATTTGATAATCGGGATCATTTTGCGGTCCGCCATTATCCATAAACCAAACCGGTCTAGTGTAATAGTCGTAGGAAATAGCGCCTTTGCTGTTCAACATTTTTGTTTGCCAAGATTCTTCAGTCGCTGCACCCGCCACCCATTCAGGGTCGATTAACTGCTCTTTGTACATCGTTGCATACCACTCAATTAGCTGTTTAAAGCCTGGTGCGTATAAATCAAATCCTTTACCTGTTTCATAAATGCCTTGAACTTTACCATCCTTGATTCCATCGGTAGCGTTGAAAGCTTCAGCAAATTTCACAAAGTTTTCTCTGCCCATGAAAGGATAGAAATCGGAATCACTGCTATAATGCGCTTTCAAAGTTCTCAAAACATCAGTAAACTCTTCGATAGTTCTTGGCAGCTCTGTAATACCAGCCTTCTCGAACATATCTTGACGATAAAGAATGACTTCAGCAATGATCGGATATTCTGAAGCAAGTCCATAAATTGCACCGTCTTGGCTCGTAATAAGGTTTGCATAGTCAGGATTTTCGTTTAAAAACTGCTTGATGTTAGGAGCGTGTTCTTCAATAATAGGCTTTAGATCCACGAAAGCTCCTTGTGTACCATAAACCTCAGCTTGAGCTAAAGTCGTAATCCCTGTTTCGGGGAAATTCCTTCCTCCGACACGTAAATCAACGTTAGAGTAATATTGGTCTCCATTACCGCCATCAATAATTTCGACTTTTGAATTCGTATTTGCTTCCAATACTGGCAACCAGTTCTTGTCTCTTAACCAGTTTGCGTACTGCGTAGGCAGCATATACGAAAATTCGAAAATCTCTGCTGACTCTCCCCCGTTATTAGTCTCACTTACGCCGCTGTTATTAGAAGTTGTGTTACCTCCGCCACAGGCCGCTAATACAAGCGACATTACAAGCATAAGCATGACTGCAACATGTAAACGTCTACTTTTTAACTTCATTGAATACCCTCCCCGTTTTATCAAAGCTCAATGATTTGTATATAAAGGCATCGGCCCTTATACCTTTTTTGCAACAGTTCAAAATAACGCTTACAAAAACACTGTTAATATGTGTTAAATTGCATCGTTATTTTGTTGTTAACTAGATATTATCATTGAAAATGATATAATGCAACACTTTATTTGTCTAGTTTGGCTTTTGGATTTTATCGTTGCTTTTTGCAACGTTTATGAATAAGACGAGGGGTTCTTCACCCCTCATCTACCCTTTCAATGACTGCAGCCATTCATCATAACAATCATCACAAAGCACCTCTAAACGGTCTTCCACGCCCGTTTCATTGTAAATTGTAATGCTATGGGCCTGGGCTTGCTGGGCAGTATTCTCACAGTAATAACACTGATAATCCATGTCAGCTTTCACCTCTTCGTTTAAAGTAAACGGGCAGGCTTATTGTTTGCTCTGTGGTTGTAAAACATGTACGATCCGCTTAATTAACGTTTGATTCATACGTACATTGTGCTAATAGTGAAATCGTGGGTTTGGGTTATACTAAGGATTAACATTCAAAGAGGGGGACTTACCATTACCATGGAAGAGTATCAGTTAGGCCGCATGACGATTCAAGTTCAGGATGAGGTTCAACCTAACGCGGATTACTACCACCTTCAAATCCCCATTGCCGAGCCTGTTCGGTCCTTGTCCGAGCTGGAAGATTGGATTGATCTTCACGTTGAGGACCCCGAACGTTTTGAATTGGAGCAAGAAGGGGATCTTATTCACATTTATTCAAGACAGCCTGATGCGATTGTTGAGCTTGCGTCCTTTCTCAACCAACAGTTGGGCGTGACTGTTGATGAGAATGAAATGAAGCAGCTTCGAGAAACATTGATTCAAATGCAAACTTAACATTCAACGTCACACCTGATGCAGTTTCATATACGAATCAATTTCATAATTAGCAATACAGCTATTCCATCACTGTATTTAGATGTAAATCCGATTTCCAATCTATACAATGTGTTCACTGTACCTTTATAGCGCATTTTGAAATTGATTCATGCGCAAAACAAAAAGCTGATTCGACCGCAGTTATGAACTGCTGATGAGTCAGCTTTTCTCTATTTGCCCTAATGATCAGGCCATCACAGGTTCTAGCAGCGGCTTCAACGCATGCGTCGTATCAATGTGAACAAAACCGTCATAGCGGGCAGACATCACGCTGGGCACATAGTTTCCTAATCGTTCGTATTCAGGATGGTACACCACACCAATAGCACGATGGCCGATAGATTCAGCATATCGGCGTTCCTTGCCTCTAAAGAAAATCCACTGGTTGCCTGCATATGCTTGATGCATTACAGCCTCCCAGCTGCCCGGCTGTGCAGGCGGTATGTCCATTCGTTCTGGAACTGCTCCCCATTCCTTTCCTGCTAAGACCGTTCCTTGATACGTGCCAAATCCAACTGCAAAAACCTTCTGTGGACCCCATTGCTCACGAACTAATTGACCCACATTCAGCATACCTTCCAAAGCCATATCCGTTGCTCTTGCATCACCTATGTGCGTATTATGCTCCCATATGATTACTTTGGAATCCTTGCCATGGTAATCCAGCAGTCTATTCAGTGTATCCACCATATGCAGGTCCCTAATATTCCATGATTCTGGACCACCGCGGACCATGGCTCTGTAATATTTCTCTGCGTTCACCGCAACCAGTGCGTTCATTTCGGCATTAAGTCCCTGCTCCTGCGGATCATTCAAGCCCTGATACTTACGCTTACGCAACGATTGCAGCAGCTCCACTACTTCACTTTCACAGCCATCCTCTGAGAAGAACGATGCAGATACACCGTAAGTCTGCCCGTCTCTGCGATAAGCCTCAAAACACGCCATAGCTCGCTTAGCTTGCTCCAGCTGCTTGGAGTCCGTTGACTTTACATAGTTTAAAATTTCATCCAACGATTCCCACAAGCTATACACATCAAGACCGTAAAATCCCAATGCTTCATCAGCATGCCGGGCTTGGTTAGCTTGACGCATCCACTGGATCAACTCAGCAATCTCAACGTTTGCCCACATCCAATTTGGCCATCGCTCAAAGGATTCGAGAGCTCTAAACGGACTACTTTCCTTATCGTAACCTTTCACATAGCGATTGATGGCATAACAAGACGGCCAATCTCCCTCAACGGCAACGATCTTGAATTGCTTCTGTTCTATTAAACGCTTAGACAATGCCGCTCGCATCGAATAAAATTCCGAAGTGCCATGGGTTGCTTCACCTAACAGCACGATCTGGGCATCACCCACTGCTTCAACAATGGTATCCAGGTCCTGTTCTTGTTCTAGCTTGATCGCATCCTCTTGGATATAACTCACTAATAAATCAGTCATGGCCAGCATCTCCTTCATGTTCATCCCTTTTTGTGTACAAGCTTTTCATCTTGCTTTAGTATTTGCGCTAATTCACTAAACATGCGAATGCATTGAAGGTTCTTAATGCGCTCTCAATCATTAATTGACCCTTGTTTCAATAATGGTTCAGCGTTATAGTGAGTATTAAGACTCGCCGAGGAGGACACGATGGACATTCAATCTACGCACATCATCATCCTGATACTAGTGGGGCTGTTAGTCGGCTTTTCTAAAACGGGGATTCCAACTATAGGGATCTTATCCGTCACGCTTATGGCTACAGTGTTTCCAGCCAAATATTCCGTCGGTATACTGCTTCCCATGCTGATTGCAGCAGACTTAGTGGCCGTAGCGTACTACCGCAGAGGGGTGGTATGGAAGCACTTAATGATCCTAATGCCTTGGGTGATCATCGGCATTTTGTCAGGGTATGTGACCTTAATTTATATTGACGATTCTGCTCTCAAACAAATGATTGGCTACATAGTATTAGCACTTGTCGGCGTGCACGTGTACAGGTCACGCAGCAGCGCTGAAGCTCAGACTATGTCGCTATGGTTTGGGGCTGTATTAGGGGTGCTTGCTGGCTATACCACAATGGTTGGCAATGCGTCTGGGGGCGTTATGGCTGTCTATCTGTTATCTCGAAATCTGCCAAAGGAGCAGTTCATTGGAACGGGGGCTTGGTTCTTCCTTGCAGTTAATGTATTCAAGGTTCCATTCAGTATCCATCTTGGTATTATTACCAAGGAGTCTATCCTGTTAAATGCTTACCTCATCCCGCTTATTCTGATCGGAACGTGGATCGGGATTAAGCTATTGCCTAAACTGAGCCAAACGTTATTTACACGATTAATTCTCGTGCTGTCTGTTGTCGGGGCAGTGCAGCTGATTGTAACAGCTTAAAGGCGCCTCTCTAAATGCTTGTGTCAGTGAATATATAAAAATGACCCAGCGAGAAATGTTCACCGCCAGGTCCTGCGCACGTCTATGAACTTCATATGCATCATCCTCTGTAACACATCGGTTATTCGGCATTCACCACTTATCACCAATTACCCCCGTATTAACCTAACTGCTGCAATCGATCCAGAAGCTCTGTAATTTCTTGAACGGTTTGAAGCAGTTCAGAATCCTCCAGCTCTATGATGCCTTGGTTTATTCTGTCCAAATACGTATCGATTTCAAGCTGCAGCGTTTCATTATAAGTAAGAATCTCCTGATGGATATCCTTTGCTATAGCTGGAGGTTCCAGGTCGTTGAATAGCGTAATCTGCTCTTTCATAGCGGCAAGCTCTTGCCTCAACGCTTCGACACGTTCTGGGTTTCGAACCGCATCCTGTGCCAAGGCGGGCAGCTGATCTGCAAAGTTGGCAGTGCGCTGGACATAAGCGACTGCATCATTAACGTAATCAAGCGTATCATTGACCCCATCTATCAGCGCACAGCCAGGGAGTAATAAAGCCATAACCATCACTAAGATCGCGTGAAATTTCATCCTGCATCTCTCCTCCTGTATTGATCTTACTTAGTAATACTGAATTGAGACGGTGAAAGTTTCAGATGTTTATCAAGATGACAACTACGGTCAGGCCTTATAGCTACATACTGGTAACAAGTTCAGGCCGTTTCACTTGCGACTGCTTAATCGTTCTGCCCTTACCTTTAGGAATACACATAGGCGTGCCGTGAAATGGATCCTGGGCAATGGCGCATTCCAAGTGAAATACATCGCGTACAAGCTCCTCAGTAACGACTTGCTCAGGTCGTCCTTCCGCATACACCTGTTGATCTTTAATCGCCACAATGTTGTGCGCATAGCGGCAGGCCATGTTCAAGTCATGCAGCACCATCACTACCGTTCGCTGTTCCTTGGCATTTAGATCGAATAAGAGGTCCAAAATTTCAATTTGATGGGTCATATCCAAGTAAGTCGTCGGTTCATCTAACAGGATCGTATCGGTGTCCTGAGCCAGTGTCATTGCAATCCATGCTCTCTGACGTTGTCCGCCGGACAATGCATCTACCGGATGGTCTGCAAACGCAAGCAAGTTCGTATCCTCTAAAGCTTGGTGGACCTTTGCTTCATCCGCCTTAGACCATTGCTTCAACCAGCTTTGATGCGGGTAACGCCCCTGTTTCACAAGCTGGTGAACCGTTAATCCCTCTGGAGCAATAGGGCCTTGAGGCAGAATAGCCAGCTGCTTCGCCACTTCCTTAGTCGGCATGGACGAGATCTTCTGTCCATCCAGCACAATCGCACCGCTTTGCGGCTTAAGCAGACGCGCCAGTGAACGCAGCAAGGTTGACTTACCGCATCCATTACTGCCGACAAACACCGTAATCTCTCCCTTAGGTATGCTGACATCCAGCTCATGAATAATAGGCTTTTCCCCATAAGTAAGCGTCAATTGCTTCGCTTCGATTGCTATCATTTTCAACCACACTCCTTCTTAAACATGCCGATTGCGATATAGTAAATAAATAAAGAACGGCGCTCCAATGCCGGAAACAAACACCCCTGCAGGCAAATCGAGCGGCAGAAACGCTGTTCTAGCGACCACATCAGCCAGCACTACAGTGCAGCCACCCACTAGAGCCGTTATCGGAACCAGAATGCCAAACGCCCGTCCTGCCAGCCTTCTTGCAATGTGCGGAGCAATCAACCCTACGAAGCCAATCCCGCCTGCAAATGCAACAGCTGATCCTGCAAGCGCCACACTGATAAGCAACAATACGAACCGATTTGTCTGCACATTGGAGCCCAAACCTACAGCCAAATGGTCTCCCAATTCCTGAACATTAACCCTGCGGGATAGCAGTAAAGACAAGGGAATAAACACCAGAACCCATGGAAGCATGGACTTTACATGACCCCAATTGGCACCATAGACACTGCCCGTCATCCAAATGTACGCCTCACTGGTTGAATAGGTCGGACTAAGCACGATCAACATCTGTACGAGCGCACTCATAGCCGCTTGAATACCAATTCCAATTAAAACTAACCGAATCGGTGTGACCCCTTGCTTCCAAGCCAGCGTATACATTAAGAATGAGACAATTCCCGCCCCAAGAATGGCCGCTACCGGTATAAAGGACAAACTCACTTCAGAGTGAAAGGTAATCAAATAAACGGCTGCCACCGTACTTCCCCCTGTGACCCCGATAATATCCGGTGAAGCTAATGGATTACGAATGATCCCTTGCAAAATCAGTCCGGACACGCCCAGAGCCATACCAGCCATATAAGCAACCAGCATCCTTGGAAGTCTAAGCGTTTCTATAATAAAGGCATGCTCTTCCGATCCCCAGCCCGCCAAATGCTGAATAACAATCAGGGGGGTAATAAACGTGCTGCCTGCAGATAACCCGGCTATGAACATCAGAATCGATACGAACAGCATGCATAGTAAAACGAAAACCGCCTTATGATCTATGAGAATTGAGAATGTATCTGAACGGTGGCGTAATGTGGTATACTTGCTCATTCTTTGCTGAACCCCCTGCGCGCAATGTAGATGAAGAAAGGCGCACCGATCATCGCCGTCATGACCCCGATCGGCATTTCTTCCGGCCTGATAACGAATCTAGCCCCTACATCCGCTAGCAGCAGTAAGCTTGCACCAAGCAGCGCACAATAAGGTACGATCCAGCGATAATCTGGACCCACTAGCGGACGAACCATATGAGGTACGATTAACCCCACAAAACCAATGGCGCCTCCTACCGCAACGGAACCTCCGGCCAGACAGACTATGAGCAAGCCCATGATGATTTTCACCAATAAAACCCGTTGTCCAAGACTGCGAGCCACATCCTCGCCAGACATCAATACGTTAATCGCGCCTCCCAGTGCAATGGCCACAACTCCAGCACCTAACATAAAGGGCAGTACAGGCATCAGCATCTCCATCGTTCTGCCGGACACCGAGCCGCCTATCCAGAACAACACGCCTTCTAGACTTTGCTCATTCATCACCAGCAGCCCCTGCGTAAAGGACACGAAAAGCGCTGTTAAGGCCGCGCCAGCAATTATAATTTTAATAGGGGACAAGCCATCTCGCCCCATTGAACCTAGGAAGAATACCAGTAATATGGCTAATCCTGCGCCAATAAAAGCAATCCACATCATTTGAAGTAATCCATTGACTGAGAAGAATACCGTAGCGGCAACGACGAAGAACAACGCCCCGGCATTCACACCAAAAATATCCGGCGAAGCCATCGGATTACGGGTTAACGCCTGCATCAGTGCCCCGGCTATAGCCAGGCTGGCACCAATTACAGCAGCAATGACCGCTCTTGATAAACGTGTGGTTCTAATAATAATGTGTTCCGTTGAAGTTTCATCGAATTGTGTAAAGGCTTCGATCGCGGCGGCCAGCGGTGTAGGTGTCTGACCGAGCACGATGCTGGCAGCAAATGATAACAGCAGTATAACCAGACCTAACAATAAACCGATCAGCTTCAGTGAGGTTCGTGGAAATAAAGGATTCATAAACTCACTCTCTTCAAAGATGATTGTGCAGCATGCTGACATGAAAAAACAGGGGGATTGATTTCCCCCTTAAGGCAAGTGCTTATTCTAATTCAAAATGGGCATAAATTTGATCCAGCATTTGGTTCGCAGCGATATAACCCCCGCCCATGTTCCAAGCTACATCATCAACTATCGTGATCTGATTATTCTTCACGGCATCCAACTGCTTCCAAAGCGGATGACTAGTCCAATCGTCGTACGTTTTCTGAATTAAATCAGCATCTGGACTGTGTCCGTCTGCATTAAATATAAAGAATACATCCGCATTCATGGATGGAATACTCTCCATACTGGTTAACTGCAGAACCACATTGCCTTCTTCTGCTGCTTTCTGCTGCACTTCTGGTCTAACGAAGCCTAATTCGGTTAGGATGTCTCCGGCAAAACCAGTCACATAAATTCTAGCATGATCGGTTCTAAAGTTAAGTACAGACACTTCAATCGGCCACTGATCGCCTAATTTTTCAGTAACTTTCGTTGAAAAATCTGCCACCCTATCATCCCATTGCTTAAGGAGCTGGTCGGCCTTCTCTTCTACGTCCGCAGCTTGCCCGATCAGCTTCACCGTATCTTTAAATTTGAATACCGTCTCGTGTGTTACAGTCGGTGCAATCTCTGAAAGCGTTGCGTATATTTTCTCATGGCGCAGTTTAGAGGCAATGATTAGGTCAGGCTTTAGCTTGGCAATTTCCTCTACATTCGGCTGCGTTTCTAACCCTACGATCGGTACATCCTTCAGGTCATCTCTCAAATATTCATACATAGGCTGCTGCGTCCAAGACTCAACAACACCCACAGGTTTAATCCCAAGTGCAACGGCTGCATCAGTAGCTCCTTGATATAAAGTCACTACCCGAGTTGGTGTACCTTCAACTGTTGTTTTGCCCATCGCATGTTCCACAACGCGTGTATTAGACGCATTAGCTGTTTCATCAGTCGTCGTATTCTCGCCAGCTTGGTTCGCTGATCCATTATTATTCGCAGCTTGCCCTCCGCTGCAGCCTGCTATAACAACTGCTAGTAACAGAATGCAAGCTAGTACTACATTTACTTTCTTCATCTTGGTAGTCTCCCCTTTTTTGAAAAAACGCTCTCATTCGTAATTGAAAATGATTATCATTACATTGCAAATGATAATAGTTATCATTATTGTTGTCAATACTTTTCTTCACTTCGAAAGTAAGTATTCACTTATATTACCCAACACAGCAAAAAAAGACACCTGCTCAGGGTGTCTTTCCCGCACCTATAGGTGCTACATTTATGGCAATTGGAGCGCTGCTCTGACACGAGGGAATAATATATTATTCTCCAGATGAATATGTTCGAATAAATCGTTCTCCAGCGCCTCTAACTTCTGAAAAGTTAACGTATACGTCCGGCAAGCCCACTCTGGCAGTTGATAATCCTCAGTAAGTGAACGCATCTCCTTCAATAATTGGCCCGCCTCATTGTGATCATCCTCCAGCTCTGCGATAACTGCAGCTGCTCTCTCCAATTCACTTACAGATTCGGCCTGCTCATACGCCTTCACCGCAGGGAAATGCACCGTCTCTTCTTCTTTTATATGCTGCTCTAATTCCTCTTTTAGTTGGTGAAATAATTGATGCAGTTTAGGGAGCATCTCGGGCTGATGTGGTCCATGCACATGCTTGACTTTCGTAAGAAACTGGCTGATAACAGGCAGTTCCTCGCGAAGGTAACCATGATGACGCTGTGTGATGTAGTCAGCCAGTTCAGCTAGTGGGGCTTGACGCCAATCTGTACCGTCTTGCTGCCTGGACTGTTCTGCCTCATAAGCGGCATTGAGCTGATTAATAACGACATCCGCATCAAGCTTTTGCGCCTCCACAGCACTCATTAATGTGCGGTTTCCCCCACAGCAAAAATCAATATTATAGGCTTTGAGCACATGGCTCGCGCCTGGAAACCCCGCTACGATCTCACCTATTTTCTCATGTCCGTTGAAACTGTAATGTTCCATTCAAAGACCCCCTCCCCTTACTTGTATTATGAAGGTTTTCATTGTATTGACTTGTGATTTACATCACTTCCAGCTCGACTTCATGTATAAAGTTTTCATCATTTCACATGCTAAACAGCACATGATAAGCCTTTAAATCGGCTAGTGATAACAGCGGTTCGGACATGTTACAATATTAAAAATACTATTCTCCAGTACATAGGAGGTTATCAATCCATCATGATGATCATAGGCATAGCAGGCGGCACTGGATCTGGGAAAACCACTGTTGCCAGGTCCGTAATTAACCGTCTAGGCTTGGGCAAGGTTACATTTATCTCTCAAGACAATTATTATAAAGACCATTCACATCTAAGCATGTCCGAACGCGAAACTATTAATTATGATCACCCGCTTGCCTTTGATAATGAACTGCTGATTTCCCAGCTAGTTCAACTGAAGGATGGGCGAACTGTTCATGCCCCCGTCTATGACTTCTCCATACATGCACGGTCTGCAACTGAGACCCTGAAGCTTGAGCCGAGAACTATCGTGATCCTCGAAGGTCTGCATGTATTGTCAGATGAAGCGTTACGCAAGCTGTTAGATATTAAAGTGTTTGTCGATACTGATCCCGATGTTCGCATTCTAAGGCGTATCGTTCGTGACATTGAGGAGCGCGGTCGAACGATTCAATCTATCCATGACCAGTATCTCAGCACGGTGAAACCAATGCATGAGGCATTCATTGAACCCTCAAAGAAATATGCGGATATCATCATTCCTGAGGGCGGACATAATGAAGTAGGGATTCAGTTGTTATCCGTATTAACGGAGACATACCTGAATGCTAATCACGTTTAGTTTTGAACAGAGCACCCATCGCGAGGTGCTCTGTTTGTTATGCTTGTAATGATTGACAGTAAATGAGGCTTGATAAAACATTAGAACCATGGTTTAATAAGTTATATTATTAGATAATTATCTAAATGTCGAAACTGGAGGTTTACTATGTCGATCAATGATGCATTCAAAGCATTAGCTGATCCCACACGTCGCACCATATTGGATATGCTCAAGCAAGGTGATTTAACGGCAGGAGAAATTGCAAACCACTTTGATATGACCAAGCCGAGTATTTCCAATCATTTGAACATCCTGAAGCAGGCTGGGCTAGTATGGGATGAGCGTAAGGGGCAACATATCGTATATTCCTTAAACACAACTGTATTCCAAGATCTCATGAAGTGGATGCTGGATATTCAACAATCGAAAGGATGATCATCATGAAACACTGGATTCTGCCTATAGGCGCTGCATGCTTGGCGGCCTTAGCCAGCCTAGCTGTCTATGCTCAACTTCCTGCTGAAATGGCTATTCACTTCGGCATAGACCAAGCCCCCGACAACTGGGCTTCCAGACCCGTTGGAGCCTTTCTATTACCTGTGCTCATTATTGCTGTTGCCGCCCTTATCAGCTTGTCCGCAAAGTTTGAGAAGAATGAGAGCAAACGACTGCGCAGCCAAGCTGCAATCGGTTCCGTAATCACTGTCATGTCGGCAGCTTTACTAACGGTTCATTTATTCGTTCTAGCCTATAATTTAGGTTATTCACTCAGCGTATCAACCTTCGCTTCCATATTAGTGGGCGTGATCTTTATCTCCTTAGGCAATGTGATGCCTAAATTACCGCAACGCGCCATGCAATGGCCCAAGCTTCCTGAGGATAAGCATCGTAAGCTTGCTCGCTTCCAAGGGCGCTTTATGGTCATTATGGGTATAGTCTTCTTGTTCATCGCATTCCTGCCTGGAACGATCATCTTGCCTATATTCTTAATATTGCTAGTACTCTTCATCTTTATCGTTTTAGGTATTTCGATTCGCTACGGCCGTTAAAGCTTCTAAGCTTCCTAGCAGACTCGGATACTCCGTTGCCGCTCGCCAGAAGAATGTTATCAATAGAAAGGGTTGTTAAGTATGTGCCGAAATATCAAAACATTGTTTAATTTCGATCCCCCTGCAACAGAAGCGGAAATTGAAGCCGCTTCCCTCCAGTTCGTCCGAAAAATCTCCGGTTGTAACAAACCGTCGAAAGCGAATGAGGCCGCATTCCAAACAGCTGTCGAAGAGGTTGCTGAAGCGGCAAGCAAATTGCTGCAGACCTTGGTCACTAGTGCTGAACCGCGCAACCGCGAAGTTGAAATGGAACGCGCCCGTGCGAGGTCAGCTAAGCGCTTTAATCCGATTGGAACGTCAGGGCAAATGCCTGCATACGATGAAAAATAACAGCAGACTCAAGCATAAGGATCACGAACCAGTCCCGTTCTCAGAAACACTGTGGGATGCCCGCACTTAGCGCAGTAGGCTGCTTCGGGTTTATTGACAAACTTACATCCTTTATCCAATAAACCCGGTTCGTCTGTGCAGCGGTTATGCAACGGGGCGCCGCAACGGATGCAGAACTCATCTGTTTCCTTCGTTGTATACGTACATCGAACGCACGTTATCAGTTTATCTTTGTCTGTCTTCTCCGCCATAGTCTTCCCGTTCCTTTCTCCTTAAAAAGGGGGTTACGAATCATGGCCATCAGCATTAACTTCGGGGCAATCAATGTCCTTCGCGTGCAAGCGAACAGTTCCGTCAACGTAGGGGAGAATAACCAACCCGGTTGGAGTGCACACCATAAAATCAACAATGGGATCGGCTCATTCCACGGTCCAGCTGCCGTCACTAACGACATCATTTCATTAAACGACAATGACGTCATGGATGCGCCGGTGAATGATCCCGATCGAAGCAACGGAGTTCAGAATCAATCCGCATAATAAGGAGGAATGCTTGATGTCCTGCCGCCATACCGTTCAGGTAGTCTTCCAAACATTAGAGGTAGGTCAAACGGCGAATAATGCGGGAATATTCGTTGGACATAATACCGCCCACTTATGGAGCTCTCACAACAAACAGAACAGCGGCTTCGGAACTTCGGAGGGTGAGATCCAGCATTGCACCAACGTTGTCTTCGATAATGATTATATCGACTCCCCTGTTGATGATCGCGACACCTTATTGATCCATGAACCGCCCAGCGAGGCCCAGCAGCAGTCAATCGGTTTCAAGAGCATCAATGTACAACACCTTGAAGCTAATTCCAGCTTGTCTGTAGGATCTAACGCGCAGCAAGGCTGGGCTGCTCATTCCAAGACGAACAATGGACAGGGAACTGCAGGCGTCCATCTTTCGCATCGAAACCTCAATATGATTCAAGACAATGATACGATAGATACACCTATTCGCAGCGTAGGCGTTCAGTCATCCGCTGTTAATCGCTGACCTGGCTGTCTTGGATTATCCGCTTAAGCCACTCCGGCAGTTCTCCGCCTGTTTCATTGATCATATCAACCATATCTGAATCGTCTACTACGGACCGTGTTTCGTTAAATTGATTGTGATCCCCTGAGACGTTGCCGACACCTTGGTTGTATTTTTGATGATTCGTGAAATGCGTTGGAAAGTTATTACCCAGATTGACACAGGATGCGCCTTGGACTGAACCAATGCGAATGGAACCGATGGTAAACTGCGGCGAGAATATAGAGGTTTCCATCGATCTGCTTCACTCCTTCCAGCGGTAGCAAACACCGGGGCCTGTGCGTTCCCAGCGCCCATTCGTTTGATCTTCGTGCTTTACTTCCGAATCAGATGGCTGGGAAACCGAATCTCCCCGCTTCGCTTGTACTGAACGCTCTTGCCTGCTGCGGTCTGATGGAACGGTCCCGAAGTTATTACCTAAATTCAGGGCCCCGCTAAGCTCTTTGATATCCAGCTGTTCCAACTGAAAGGTTAATTGTTCAACCTTGGGCTCATACATATGCAATGTTTCAACAAAAACTGTCTGGGGAGTTCCCTTTCCCTGTTTTAATATTGCGTCCAGCTTCTGCTCCAGCCTCTGCAGCCTGCGTAGAAGCTCTGCTTCATTCATCGCTGCGGTCGATCCTTCGCCCGCCACTGATCAATGACATCTGAATCAAACACTACATGTGCACCTCCAGTGACAGTATTGTACTGACTGCTGATTGTGCCAAAACCCGCATTCTGCTTCCCTTGATGGGTCCAACCACATAAGACATTTCTTCCGCTGAATACGCCCGATGTGCTGCTTAACTGTTGTATTGATAAATCTACAAATCGAATGTGCACCATACAGCTACCCTCCCGTATCCTCCGGACTATAATTGACCTTAATCGGCCATTCACCTTCATCAGGCTTCTTCTCCATATTTACATACAATAAACCGTTATGATAACGAGCTTGTATACTATAAGGAAGCACCTCCTGCGGAAGGACAATCTTGCGCTGAAATTGACCCGTGAATCGCTCAGACAACAGCTTCTCCTCAGCTTCATAAGGACAAGGAATATCGCCCCGAATATGCAGATTCTTACCGCTAATGGACAGGCGAACCTGTTCCTCGCTGGATAATCCGGGCAGTTCAACGACTGCAATGAAATAATTATCCTTAGTGTACAAGTCAGCTTTGGGGCCGTGATTGGGCATCAAGCTCGCGATATCCTGCCAGAATTCATCACTTAAAGCATCCTCAGATCTTTGCTTCAAAGCCCGCCATATCTGCCTTGGGTCATTCATGTCTCATCACCGCATTCCGTTAATAGATCAAGATGTTGCGCATTATGACATTGATTCTTCTATATATAACTATTAAAAGTAAAGCCAATTTATGTGTACACGGGTCATACACGCTAACAGGTACAATCCCCCCTCACTTACCACCAGATGTGCACATTAGTCTCCATGTGCAGCACACGCAAGAAGACGCTGACTTTGATTGCCAGCGCCTTCTTATATCAACTTACGAATCACGGCCGAATGGTCACTCGTGTGCCAACAGGTACTAATCTAGAGAGCGTAAGCACGTCTTCGTTATACATTCTTATGCAGCCTTGAGAGACCAGCCTGCCAATAGAGCTGGGGTTATTCGTCCCATGAATGCCATAGTGCGGCTTGGACAAACCCATCCAGAAAGCACCAAACGGTCCCCCTGGATTCGCTTGTTTATTAATAATCGTAAACTCTCCCGCAGGGGTTTGGGTCAACATCGTTCCGATGCCAACAGGAAAGCCTCGAACCACAATATTCTGATCGAGCAAATACAGCTGACGGTCGGACAGATCCACAATGATACGATACGCTGGCATAGACTACACATCCTTTTTGCTAACAGCATATGTTCAGATCCATCTATGTGCTAAGCCTATGCTACGCCCAACTATTGCTCCGGGAAATATTGCTTATCCGATCCATCTAAACGCATCTTCCCATTCTTCTCAGGGAATATCGTAGAGAAATAAATCCAGTCCCCATCAATGCGGAAATTGCGAATAGAATGCTCCGCATCCACCTGAACCTTCCCGCTTCCATCGGGGTTCATCCGATAAATATGTCCGTTATCAGCGCTGGCCGTATTGTAATAGATATGCTCATCTGTCACTACAATACCCTGAGGTACGTCGTCAGACAGCTTAACGGGTGTCCCCCCATCCACGCTGACCTTATAAATACTGAAGTGTGAATTATAGATCAGATCATCACCCAACCGCTGAGCAGTGCCAACATATTGGTTCACAAGTTTATGGTTATCACTGCCATCGAGCTTCATGCGATACAGATGGTTGCCATCCGATGCTAACGTATAATAGAGCCATCCACCGCTGACGAGCTGCGGATCAGCAGCATCGGCGATCACCCTTTCACGTTTAAGTGACTTAAGGTGGATGCGATAGAGCTGCTCATCGTTCCATACATCTGAGTAATAATACCAATCACCGTATTGCACTCCAAACTTCAAAGCATTCGCTAGAACAGCATACTGCTGATCACCCGCTTCCGGGTATTGGGATTGATCCCACTGATGGCCCAGCGCCATATCTTCATCATGCGTTAAGAAATAGTCATAATTCAAATAAGGACTCGATTGCTGCACCGGGTCATCCCAAGTCACATCCAAATGATAATACTGCCCGTCCAGCTTCACCATATTCCAGGTATGCGCATCCAGCCCTTTATAGCTGAGGGCCTGGCCATACACATGAATATTCTCAATACCTGCTTTGGTAAGCAATAATTCCATCGATGTACTGTAGCCTTGGCACACCGCAATTCCGTTCACTAATGCGCCATAAGACGTATAGGAATCTGAAGGTACGGAATCATTCAGATAATTGTTATAGTCATATTGGACATGACGTACCAAATAATCATGCAGCACCTTGATTTTCTCAATCTCCGACATATCAGGTTTAACTAGTCGGGCAATGATCTCATCTGCGATCTGTTCAGCTGTTTTCCCCGCACGATTCGATACAATGCTCCGCTCTGCCGCAAGCAAAGCCTCACGTGAAGCAGCATCTTCCCGCTCTTGATCGAAGTCCTCCACAATCGCATGATTTAAATCCGATGCTTGACCCGTGAACAAATAAGCCAATTGATTCGCACTGCCATCCTGCCGCATCGTATACATCTGACTTGCGTCATCACCATTTTGATAGAAAATCCACGGGCCCGCTAATAAAATATTATCGGCTGCATGATCAGATAATTTCATTCGGTCGCTGCCGTCTGTTTTCATTTTGTAGAGCTTCCGATCATTCATGATATCTATGTAGTAAATCCAATCCCCCTGTACATTGAACGGTATTGCATTCACAGCCACTATTCCGTCGTTCGTCCCATCTGTATTCATCCGATACAAATCAAGCGAGAAAATAGACGTGTAATATAGCGTATCACCCACACTTTGTATAGTTCCCACATATGTATCATTCAGCTTCGTTCGGCCGGAACCATCTACTCTCACTTTGTAGAAGGTATTGCCTTCCGAAATATTATTGTAATAAATCCAGTTTTCATCGGCATTCATAACACCCGCTTGATCATCCGTGATCCTTTCAGGCGTTCCTCCATTCGGGTCAAGCCGGTAGAGGCTGCCTCCATCACTGACCATGTTAAACACAAGCCAAGATCCTGATTTAGAGACATACCATACACTTTCTTCTGTCACCTTAGTCAGGTTGGAACCATCCTTACGGATCTTATAAAGCGGAGAGCTGTTCATTTCATAATTGGCAAAATAAAGCCAGTCCCCCACCACGGTAATAAAGCGTGGCAACACCCCTTCCGCTAGCTTGATTCTCTCACTTTGGTTCTTATTCACCTTTAGAAGTTGGCCATTTTCGGTGTAATAAATCCAATGTTCATCCGCTGCCACCATGCCTTCACTATTTGCGTTACCATTAGGCATCGTTTCTACGGCGGTATTAGCTTCTGTTGATGGGGAAGGCCCATCTGTACCTGCTTGCTTTGAAGCTGCCTGCCCTTCAGCAGCAGTAATTCTAACGGTCTGTGCACCAGCATCCCAGACCACGCTGGCCCCAAGCGATTCTCCTATAAATCGGACGGGGACCATTGTGTGACCGTTCTCCATGATAGGCGCCGCATTTAATTCCACAGCTTGCTGATTAATCCATGCTGTTTTCTTATCAATGGTAAGCTCAACGGTATCATCTCCCTTGAAAGCATGAACCGTAGAAGTTGCTGCATCCCACTTTAACTGAGCTCCAAGGGACTCGAAAATCGCCCGCATTGGAACCATTACGCTTCCCTTCTTTATCACCGGAGCTTGGACATAAGATTGCGGCGCCCCATTGATATGAACCTGTATATTCCCTTCGGCATCTATGACTTGGACAGGTAAAACACTTGCCATCAATAACGACCCAGCTAGTGCCATCGTTGCCATTCTTCGTTTCGTTCTATTCATGTTGCCATTCTCCTCTCGGTAGCTCTATCAAAATTTAAACTCAGTAATTGACCGCTGTCAAGGAATGAATTGGCAGGAAGCTCCCTTTAAACATGCACATGCAAATAGCCCCGTTTATCACCTATAAACGGAGCTACTTATATATCATTACTATTCACTTTTAATCTTTCTATCCCTTCTAATCAGCATGTCAAGCGCATGCTTCAACTCAAATTACCGTTCAATTTCTCTCACATGACATGCATGTCCCACGTTCAATCGTACTATCCGATATGCATTCCCGCACGCCCTGAACATTACAGAAAAAGGTTCCGATAGCTTTTTCTTGTATTGTAATGTGCTGGAAACATGCTTCGCTAGCCTAGTACAATGGACTATCCCCTTTCTGCAAGGAATCTATATTCATCAGCACAGACGATAACCATTGTTTAAGTGAACTGCCCCGCATGGGAGCTAGTCGTCACCTTATTCGCCTACACTGAAAAATATACCGCTTCACATGATGCTTTGAGACTTTGTGTATTAACTTGCTGTGTCATGTCCTTATAGTACACTATAATTTAAATTGTGTAAATATTCTGATTATTCTGATTTATCGCTTTTATAGATTCTCAGCTCGTCCCAGCTCAGTATTTCGCAGTTTTTTGGCGATTACAACGTAAATCTACAGCACTTAAGCAACTAGCTTCTTACGGTCTTGAACATAAACTGCTCCATATACGATTAAGAACAGCACCATAA
>CAYUSG010000023.1:0-32271 GCA_964447355.1 uncultured Paenibacillaceae bacterium | reverse complement strand
ATTAAAGGTTACTTAAAGTATTTAATAAGGGGAACAAGAAACTATCATCTATATGGTTAAATTATTATTAGAATAATGAAAAGCTTGGTCTCCGCTCAAAACTTATATTTTCTGGCGTGTAATAAAAAAACAGGAGGGTCGTGTCATGGAGCATCCCCATGTATTAGTCGTTGATAACGAACCGGAAATACGGAATTTACTCAAGGTTCATCTCCATAATGCGAATATGCATATTTCTACTGCTGCATCAGGGATGGATGCCATTTCTATATTGCAGCATTACACGATCGACCTCATTGTGCTCGATCTTATGATGGATCATATGGATGGTTGGGATGTGTTGCGTCATATGCAATCCAGGCAGATGGATACACCTGTGATTGTACTGAGTGCTAGATTCATGGAAGAGGATAAAATTCAAGCCTTAGAGCTGGGAGCAGACGATTATGTCACCAAACCTTTCAGCCCCGGCGAGCTCGTTGCCCGAATCAAGGCATTGCTGCGAAGGTATAAACCGATCATGAAGGGTACTAAAATCCAGTGCGGGAACCTCGTCTACGACCGGTCCGTCCAACAGCTGCATAAGCCCTCAGGCACCATATCCTTGTCCCCGATAGAGGGTGTGATGTTAGAGCTGCTCATGCGGCAACCTGGTCATGTGTTTACGAAGGAAGAGATTTATAAATATGTGTGGAATCTTGATGAATTTGATCCTAATTCTTTAAATGTTTATATTAATTATTTGCGAAAAAAAATAGAGGACGACCCGACCCAGCCCCGATACATTGAGACAATTCGAGGCGTTGGATATCGGTTCGTAAAGGATGCGCCATGAAACTAAAAAGCAAGCTATGGCTAGTCATTCTCGGCAGCAGCTTAACAAGTTTATTGTTATTTGTCGTTGCCATCTTGATCGTGTCGCTATTAACAAATGATTATACCCATGACACCATGCAGCAGATTGGCCAGCAGTGGACTGCTCAAGCTGAGAAACAGGCTGCTGATTCAAATCAAGACGAAGCAAAACAGCACATCAAAGCGCTTATGGATCAATATCATGCTAGCCATCCGTCCATTCATTTCGATTGGATTTCCTCGAATGGAGTCTTGCAATATGCAACGAGCGGTCGACAAGCCGCCTATACGTATGAAGAGATGCTAGATCGATTTGTGGGGATGCCGGCTAAACTGTGGGCAGAGGATGATCTTGCGAGTATCGCATTCGAATGGATGCTGCATGGGGACAAGCAATATTTGATCTTAACGATGCCAAGCAGCGAAATGCAGGGAACGCAGTTTTTTGTCTATGTGCGCGAATCTTGGATGATCATACAATTGATAGTGCCGCTGATGGCCTTTTTTATTACCCCCTTAATATTCTCGTTGATGTTGTTCTCGCATATCAACAACCGTCTCAAGAAGTTAAACCATGCCATGCAAATTTTTGATACCAACGGTCAAAGAATCGTGCTAGAAAGTCAAGGGAAGGACGAAATCAGCCAACTTTATCGGCACTTTAACCATATGTCGGATCGGATTCAAAAACAGGTCGCACAAATTCAAGATCAAGAGCAATTACGGCGTACATTAATCGCCAACCTGTCACATGACCTCAGGACACCGTTAACGGTGATTCAAGGCTATTCCGAAACATTGCACAGCGGCCTGTATCAAAGCGAAGAGGAAATGCGTTCATATACAGAAATCGTCATGCGCCGGGCCCACTACATGAACGATCTGCTGGAGAAATTATTAGAGATCTCAAAACTTGAAACGCAGCATGAACGCGTTCATATGGAGAAGTTCAACCTGTCAAAACACCTGCGCAAACTCGCAGCGGATTACATCGTGCTACTAGAAAACCACGAGATGTCCTTTAATATCCAAATTCCAGATGAACCGGTCATGATAACAGCCGACCCTCAGCTCATTGAAAGGATCGTGCGCAACCTCATTGAAAATGCAATTCAATACGGCCATTCAGGGAAGTATTTAGGACTTGAACTTCGTCAAGTGAAAGGTGAACATGTTGAAATCATGGTTACAGATCATGGTCCGGGCATACCTGTTGAGAAGCAGAAGAACATTTTTGATCGATTTTACCGCGGGTCAGATGCTAGGCAAGGTGAGGGTCTAGGCATAGGCTTGTCGATTGTGAGCGATATTGTAGAGTCTCACAACGGCAGGATCGTGCTGAAGAGCAGCCCAAGCGAAGGAACGACATTTACGATTATGCTTTGAGCATGCTTTATTTTCAAAGGGTATAGCGGTCTTGTAAATTCAGTTATGATTTAACCGATCTAATAGAATAGGCTTGTAAAGGCGGTCGGCTATTATACCAAAGGAAGGACCGAGTATAAACCCTTCTCCCTAATCACTGCTTAATCACTGCAACTTGTATTCTTATTTTAGAAGGGTTAAAATTGATTTACTATTAACCGAAAGGAACGATGGGTGGACAATAGTTAACTAACCTAATTTTTCTATATACTAAATAACTATGATGCTGATTGACTAAAAGGCTAAATAGCTTTATTTGAGTGCGAAAAAATGCGATATGACTGATCCTTCCAAAATTATTTGGGGGGATTTTTATTCTCCCTGAATCAAAATAAAGAAAGAAGGAATCGAATTGTTAAAACAAAGACAACTAATAGTAAAGGTTAAGGAACTTGTCGAGTTAGATGAACGAATATCAGCGTGGTGAATTTCATTTCCTCTCTGAAAACGAAATGAGTATTATTCCTTCGTTCAAACTATCAGGCTACATTCCTGACACAAAAGCAATGTATATTTATGATGAGACAGGACAACTAGAACTGTATTTATCAGAGCGCACGTTCACTGGAAATTTTATCACAATTTCAAAAAAAATATACTACAACTCATTCGGATAGTGGAAGAAAACGCCGATAATTGGCTCAATATGACCAAAAATCTCGAAAAAGAAATCAGTCCTAAAAACTATGAAAAGTTTAGGACGACTACTGCCCGCTTAGTGGAATCAGAATTATACGATGCGTACAAAAATTTTTTTGCATTTCGTTATGGAACTGCGTAAACTTATTGAAAAGCAATATCCATTAACCGTTAGCGATGATTTTTTAGAGAAACTGTTACATTATATGAACGATTAGTATAGTCCCCTATTGTACTAAGGGTTACGTTAACATAATAAGAAAAAAATCTTTTATAAAAGATCTTCTGCAATCGGGCGCATTATCAAACAGCTTTTGTAAGAAATAAGAGGTGTTTTTAATGTTCTTAAAAAGGTTTAACCGAACAGGAAAGTGGCTTGCGTTTATAGGAATATGGGCCTTTGCTATTGGATTTGCTTTTAATAATCGATCCCCTTAATTCTCATAGATATATTACTGCTGATAATGTCAAATTTCTTCAAAACTAAAGATAAAAAGTAATCTTGTCCAACTAACGGACGCAATTCGTTAATAATCGTTGTTCTTTTAGGAGGTTGAATTCAGTGAATAGTTCCCCAGATGAAATGAAGCTTATCATTCCAAAAGGATGTGACAATGCTCCAAGGAAACAAATTGTCATTGATTTTACAGTAGCTATATTAAAGCGGCAGAATGAAGTCATAAAGGAATATGCAGACGAATCTATTATATGGTACAAATTAAAAGAAACTAAAAAAATTGAAGGTCGAAGTTCATTTATTGCTGCTTTGCAGGATGAAAATAAAATCATCATTGACTGCCTTGAAATTTACCAAGTGATAACTCACGGGAAATTCGCTTCAATAAACGGTGTGCTTTCTTTAGCAAATGGTACGAAAATCGATTTCTGCGATGTATATATGTTTAGTAATACTGCAAAGTCTGGAAAGGTAAAGGAAATAAAATCATATAGACTATAGCCTCTAAATTAAAAGTTACAATGTTCCATTATCGGGCGCTATCTTTGAAGAATCAGAAACAAATTTACTTGTATTGCAGCAAGGATCTTTTATTTTATGTGTTTCTTATGACTTCAATCGCGAATCCACGCTTGCCATTTACGATGTATATATCAACTTCCTTCTTCGCTGTATTATTTATCCCAAAAAACCTCTTGAAATAGTCACTTTCCAAAGCAACGCCTTCTCTTCTTCTAATAAACAGAAGACACCTTAGAGCATTTCCATCACTCTAAGGTGTCTTCATTTTAAACAATGTGGGCAAAATGTGAGAATCCAGGTTTCTCCGAAGAAAAACCCTTGCCCCATAAGGCTTTACAACCTATATTACATCATGCCGCCCATTGTATTTTATAATGTTCCATTTAACACATAATGCTCCGAAAGTGCGGTGTATCAAGGTTTTTGTAACTTCCTGCTGATCTACTTAACACAAAAAAGCACACTTAAATAAATGCTGGCGTGGGCATCTTGTGGGCATATTTCTTGCCCACATCTTATTTCCCTATCCCACTCTGAATCATATTTCCTTCTTTGTTTAGACCTTCCTTATTCTCAAACACAGTCTTTATCCGGGTAGCTTTTTCATTATGAATTATATCATTTAAGTTTTTGACTGTCTCCCCATTCCTTGAGACATACTCACGTTTCATTGCTTGCAGAGGCTGGGACGGATAAATTTCAAATTATTGAGCGGTTAGGACATAGTAGTGATGAACAAATTCGCACAGTGTATTTGCACGTAACAAAATCCATGAAAAAAGAAGCTTCTCGAAAGTTTGCTGATCTCATGAGAAACCTATAATGTATGCTCATCAAATCGTCAGTTTCCCAATTGAGTGTTGTTTCTCAATAAGTTATACTTAATATAAGGTGGTGATTTCCATGAGTTTTATTAGAAAAGTGACGAACAGCGATGCTTTAAAGAATATTGTCGACCTTCCTGATGACCTTAGGAACCAAGACGTTGAGTTAATTATATTGCCTATTGACGACCCATTTTCTTCAAAGCAATTCCCAAGAGTGGAACCCACTGCCAGAGGAGCATTAAAACAATACGCTAACCTAGATTTGCTCCAACTTGAACAAGATGCTTGGGCAAAGGGTGTACGGGATAAACATGAATATCGTTGACGCAAATATTATATTGAGATACTTGCTTCAAGATACCCAGCAATTCTTAGAACAAGCCAGAGAAAAGATGGAAGACCAAAACATCTTTATTCCCAATGAGGTAATTGCAGAAGTCGTTTATGTATTGGAAAAAGTGTACAAAGTGGAACGAGTCCATATTTTCGGCTCGCTGCGGAACTTACTCTCCTATAGCAACATAAGAACTCATGACAGAAACATCTTAGTTGAAGCCCTGAAGAAATACAGCGAAATAAAAATTGATTTTGTCGATGCACTACTCTTTTCCTATTCAAAGATAGGCGGACATACCATTCATACCTTTGATAAAAAATTAAATCAGTTACTTGATGAATTACGTAACGCTTAATAAAAAGGCTTCTCAACAAGTTCGAATTTGAACTCATGAGAAGCCTCTTTTTTATTCAATGTGGTCAAAATGAGGGCAATCGGGTTTTCTCCTCGGAGAAAACCTTGCCCTACAAGGCTTTATAGCCTTGCTTACATCATGCCGCCCATTTCTCATTAATCTGTGCTAGGTGTTACAATATGGCACAAACTCGCGCCACTAAAGGACTTTCCGATTTTTTAAGTGGTCTATCTAACACCATAAAAAACTAAAAATAACCCGCTGGCGTTACCTTCATGTTACCCGAATGTTACTCTAATCTTACCGTCCTTTATGGATTTTATTGAAAGTGATATGATTTTTTAATTATTGAGATCCTGCATCGTTAGAAGCAGGGTCTTTCCTTTTTAAATGCGCTCTATGTAGAAATAGCCGCTTCATGTTTTCTCTCAAGAAATTCTCACCATGTATCTCTTTAACTCTCATAGCCCCATTTGAATAAGCGGCTTTCATCGTAGCGGCCCGAACCATATCCCAACCTGCTCTTGCTCTATACGTAAATGTACTATATTGAATTCCATTTTGCTTTGCAATTTCCAGTATCTCAAGTGGGTATTTACGATTCATTTCACTCATACGTTTAGCATTCGCACTATGCTCCTCAGCACTTCTAACTGGTTTTGTTGCTGCTCGTTCTTCATCCCATCCTATATACAATCTCCTCATTAGACAACCGTATCCAATGCCATGTTCCCTAGCTTTCGCCGCAATCTCTGATCGGTCTTTTCGTTCCATTATAGGCGTAGTAATAGCCCTCTTTTTACTCCAACCACTATTGCGGATTCTCCAGTTTACACATCTTGCAGTTACACCGTTTCTTGCAGCCTCCTCGTATTCATCCGGTGTTATGTAATAATCATATGGATTAAACAAGTCACTCACCCTCAAACCACTCAAAGAACACTCGCTTAGAAACCTTATATGTCCGGCCCACAGTTACCACTTTAAACGGTGGATTTTGCAGAAATTCATATACTTTCCGTTCACTAATTCCAAGTATCTTTTGGATATGCTTGGCCTCCAATGCATTAGGTAACTCATCGAAAGTGTAGTTATGAGATGCTGAAGGGCTTATCGGCCTCTTCCTATCTCTATAAGCCTTTACTTCCTGAATTATCCTCCCCATATCGTTAATGGCCATTCGCTGCAGCTCCTGGTATCTCCACTCTATTTCATCCAATTCGTCATCCATTAAAAATCTGTAATTCATTCGTTAATTCCCTCTCACTTATGTATTGTTTTTATTTAATATCAGATCAAGTAAACACTTAACACTTCCTCATACCTTTATTTCTGCTGCCAAGGAAATAATGACCTCTTGATCTGTTAGGTCATCTTCTGTAAGGACTGGATTGACCGTACAGTCCTCTCTTTATACATCGCCCCTAACTAATACCAAACAAATTAAACAGCAAAAATCCCCACTAATATAGCTTAGTGAGGATCATTTCAAACGTAGTATTGTCAATATTTATTTATTTACCGAACATCACCACTAATGGATGATGCCGGTGAGCAAATTTGTTTATTACAGCAGCCTGTTAATAATTAGAACTAGTAGTAGAACAATGATCATTAAAAGCAAGGTAATAATCTTAAGAAATGATCTAACAATATTCTTCATATACTTCTTCATGTTATCGCCGACCTTTGTCGCCCACCTAGCCGCTGTATCCATTTTAATAAATATCAATCACAAAGTAAACCAAAATTAATTAATATTCTCATCCTTGTTTCTCATGTTTTTATAATCGCCTTGTAAATTCAGTTATGATATAATCTATCTGCAATAGAATAGGCTTGTAAGGGCGGTCGGCTAACCTTCTGAAAGGGAGGTGATGCCTGTGGACGTTTTTCAAACGCTGTACTTAATGATTGCATTCGCAACGTTAGTCGTGTTGATAATGACCAATAAAACGAAATAGACCGCCCCTGAGCAAAGGATAACGGTCTATCTCTGACTAAAACCTTCTGTTAACGCCTGCCGCCCTTTAAAGCGGCTATTGCGCGGGGAGTTGTGTTACCAGCACAGCTCCCTTTGCATTATACGCATTTTCTAACCCCATTATACCAAAGGGAGGACCGAGTATAAACCCTTGATTGATATTAAACTTCTTGTGCTGCTGTCCTCTCCATCAATATGTCGTATAAATGACCTCCTACTCAATTAGGTCACCTTCTTTATCAAGTTCAGCTTATCCCATCCTACACTAATGGGACCGCAGTCCAATTATATGAAACTATACCAATGGATATTACCTGTTTCTATTTTTCAACGCATTAAACAATGCAATAATACTGAGTATCAACGCAGCGATAGAAATAATCAATATTAACGAATCCATACGTTTTCTAATCTCCTTTCCAGTTACATCTGGTTATTTGTAGTTATATTATTTTTGAGTTTATCAGGAGTTGTTGCCCCTGCCGATATACAATTGATTAGCTTCACATCCGTTTTTGACCATACAAGCTGTTTTTAGCGTTCAATTATATTAATTATTTACAGTCAAGATAAACCGACATTTCGGGAATGAACTGCAGCCATAAAATTCCCCTTTTGGACCTTTCCTCAAAACCATATCACTCCCGCACCGCTGGCATTGATGGTGTTCCGTTGTTATAGTTGCTGCAGCCTGCTGCGCTGCTGTTGCCATATCGGGATTCATTTGAAGTACCATATCAATCAAAGCGGTCCGATTTATTAATTTACATCATTTGATCGTGCTAAATCTATGGCAGCCTCGGTAAAGCCACTATTCGTAACAACCCAGGCTTCATCGGCATTGTAATGGGCTTTAGAACCAACTACCTCCTGAACGGCGCTAATCCCAACATTTTTACTATATCTTTTAGCCTGAACAACAATTTTTTTGTCAACTTTCTTTAGAATAAGATCGGCCCCGAAATCGCCAGCTGCCCGGGTAACATTCACTTCATATCCTTGAGATTTGAACAAATGCTTCAACTGGATCTTTTTGTTTTCTTCTCCGTCTCTTTGCCATGTATAATTCCCCCATGTAATGAAATAGGCCCCTAAAGGAGCCTATTAAGATTATTTAGTAAAATAAGCATTAAACAACCCAACAGCCCCATCACCGTTTGAATCAGTTGTCAGCTTAATCTGAATTTTTGCCACGCCACTTACATCAACATTCAGTTTATCAGGCATATCACCAGCAACGAAGTTCTTCCTGTAAACTTCTTCACCATCATTATTTACTACGAGTGTCATATTTGCTTTTGAGCTTTTATATTCATCTGGAATAGCTAGATCAGCTTTAAAACTTTTGTAGTTTCCATTCAAAGGAAATTCAACATAAGTATATGTGTCTTCACCATATGCCCAATCACTTACTTCAAGAATTATATAGCTTTCATAAGAGTTACCGATATTATCGCTTCTCATTCTGCTAGATTTGTAGCCATACGTCAAATTGTTATACCTGTGACCGATTTGCTCATTCATTGGCTCAATTCCGTTCTTTGGATAGACAACTGTGTCTTCTTCTATCTCACCAATATGAATGGTCTGTGTCTTATTATCCCATTTCACTTGTTCACCTAGATTTTCTGAAATATATCGAAGTGGAACGTATGTTGTTCCATTGTACATAAAAGGTTTTTGTTCGGGCATTTTAGAAACTTTATCAATCTTAATGTCCTTAATATTATAGAACACCTCAATCATTGATCCGCTAGCTGCAAATACGCCGATAGCCCCAAATTCAGCAAGTAACGATGTATGTGTGTGTCTGAGCGAATGAGGTGTAAGGTCTGAATTAAGTCCGGCTAGCTTCAGCAATCTTCTCATTCTGTTTTCAATCGTTTTTACTATTTCAGGGTAACCGTAATATTTCTCTGTCTTGGCAATAACGAAATCTTCATCGTGATAAGTGTCTCTGTAACGCATTCTAACGATGTTCTGAGTTACTTTGTAGCCCGCAGAAAAGATTATGTCTTTGATGTGCTCAAACTGGTGCAATTCGCCTAAGAATATTAGTACATAAATAAGCATGACCAAAGTTTAATATGATTAATTTTCGATATAATGGAGGGATTTGGAACGAAATGTCGAATAAAACCATGGTAAAAAATAACTAACTTTGGAGGTATTTTGATGAAAAAGCTAGGATTTGTATCAGGTTTTATTGTTGCAGGAGTAAGCTTGCCAGAGATCATGGAACGATTAGGCCACAAAGATGATGCTACAACTAGGCACGTATATCCTCATATTACTAAATCCATGAAAAAAGAGGCCTCTCGAAAAGTTCACAAAGAACTTCTCAAGAGGCCTCTATTCTATATCAAACGGCTTTCTTGTTAGAAAGACCGGTGATGTTTCATAAAAGGGTGAGCCCTTTTATTACATCATGCCGCCCATTCCACCCATGCCGCCCATGTCTGGCATGCCAGCGCCGCCTGCATTTTCTTCAGGCTTGTCGGCAACAACTGCTTCTGTAGTTAGGAACATAGCTGCTACGGAAGCTGCATTCTGAAGTGCGGAACGAGTAACTTTCGCAGGGTCTACGATACCTGATTCCATCATGTTCACCCATTCGCCAGTTGCCGCATTGAATCCAACGCCCACAGGCTCTTTCTTCAAGCGATCAACCACAACGGATCCTTCAAGACCAGCGTTGTTAGCAATCGTACGGATAGGCTCTTCAAGCGCACGAAGTACGATGTTCACACCTGTTTGCTCGTCGCCATCAGCTGTGATTGCTGCTACAGCGTGGTATACGTTGACTAGAGCAGTACCCCCACCAGATACGATACCTTCTTCTACTGCTGCACGAGTAGAATTTAGAGCATCCTCAATGCGAAGTTTGCGCTCTTTCAACTCAGTTTCAGTAGCTGCACCAACTTTGATAACCGCTACGCCACCGGACAATTTAGCTAAACGCTCTTGTAATTTTTCTTTATCGAATTCAGAAGTTGTTTCTTCTAATTGTGTACGGATTTGTTGTACGCGAGCACCGATGTCTTTGGAATCACCGCTGCCGTCTACAACGATTGTGTTCTCTTTAGTTACACGGATTTGACGAGCGCGTCCCAATTGATCCATAGTCGTGGATTTCAATTCAAGACCAAGCTCTTCAGTGATCACTTGTGCACCAGTCAATACAGCGATATCTTGAAGCATCGCTTTGCGGCGGTCACCGAATCCAGGTGCTTTAACCGCTACGCAGTTAAATGTTCCGCGAAGTTTGTTCACTACCAATGTAGCAAGTGCTTCACCTTCAACATCCTCAGCGATGATCACTAATGGACGGCCTTGTTGTACTACTTTCTCTAGTACAGGCAAGATTTCTTGAATGTTAGTGATTTTCTTATCAGTAATTAAGATATATGGATCGTCTAATAGAGCTTCCATTTTATCTGTATCTGTGATCATGTATGGAGAGATGTATCCGCGGTCGAACTGCATACCTTCTACCACTTCAAGCTCAGTTACGAAACCTTTGGATTCTTCAACGGTGATCACACCATCGTTACCCACCTTCTCCATAGCTTCAGCGATCAATTGACCTACTTCATCGTCTGCAGCGGAAATCGCAGCGACTTGAGCGATGGATTGTTTGCCTTCAATCGGCTTAGCGATATTTTTCAACTCTTCAGTTGCCGCTTTAACAGCTTTCTCGATGCCTTTGCGGATTACCATTGGGTTCGCACCCGCTGTTACGTTCTTCAACCCTTCGCGAATCATCGCTTGAGCTAGAACCGTAGCTGTAGTTGTACCGTCACCCGCTACATCGTTCGTTTTAGTTGCAACTTCTTTAACTAATTGAGCACCCATGTTCTCGAATTTATCTTCTAATTCGATTTCTTTAGCGATGGTCACACCATCGTTAGTAATTAATGGGCTGCCGAATTTCTTCTCTAGTACTACGTTGCGGCCTTTAGGACCTAATGTTACTTTAACTGCGTTTGCTAAAGCGTCAACCCCGCGCAGCATGGAACGGCGAGCGTCTTCACTGAATTTAATCTCTTTTGCCATGTGAAAAATACCTCCCTAGAATTGTCTATTGACCTTTATTGCTTTTCTATCTACCTTGAACGTTCCCTTTAATATCTATGAACCAATTCCAAAATTAGTAACACTGTACATTGCATAGATGAATATTCGACTTATACGTCTATATATTCTGTTCACATTGCATTATGAAACTGATTCTTATGTGTATGGTTTGAAATTTAAGTACGCCGCGCACAACTAGCCGTTTCTAGCTAGCTCTTGAGCGGTGTTATGATCTTCTCTTAAGAAAGAACTGCCAAAATGTCGTTTTCACGCATGATCAATAATTCTTTGCCTTCGAACTTCACTTCAGTTCCAGCATATTTGGAGAATAACACGCGATCTCCTTCTTTCACCTCTAAAGGAATGCGCTCTCCGTCTTTCAAAGTACCGCTGCCAACAGCAACGATTTTACCTTCTTGCGGCTTTTCCTTTGCAGTGTCTGGCAGCACAATGCCGCTAGCTGTTGTTTTCTCCTCTGCGATCGCCTCGATCACAACGCGATCTCCTAATGGTTTGATCATGTGATAGACCTCCTTAAAAATTGGGTTTTGTATTGGTTGTAACAGTTGTAAGTAAAATGATGTGTTAGCACTCTTCATCGGGTAGTGCTAACAACACTTATTATAATAATGACTTCGCCATGCTTTTTCAAGTGGTTTTACACTTTTTTCACAAAAAATTTATGGCGTTTGGCGCACCTTCATCATTGTATCCAAGAAGAGGTATTTTATTCCTATTTCCTCATTACAAGCTAGACGCAAAAGAAGCCTAGCACCTCTCATCCCGCAGGGGACAGAAGTGACTAGGCTTCTAGTTAGATCTTACGATTACGATAGGATCAAGCATATTCAGCCTCACGTGCTGCATCCTGAGCAAGCTGCTTCCGATACACTACTCGTGAAAGTATGACACTAAATTCATATAAAAGAATCATCGGCACAGCTACCACAATCGCAGAGATCGCATCAGGCGGTGTAATAAGCGCGCCTACGATCACAAGTGCGAATATGGCATAGCGGCGAAACTTAGATAAGATCATCGGATTGAGAATACGCAGTTTTGTTAGAAACATTACCACTACTGGAAGCTCGAATACAATCGACAACGGCAGCAGGATATTAAACATAAACGAAAAATATTGTGCAATCCCATACGTCTCCGTTAAATCAAGGCTTTGTGTAATGGTAGAGGTAAAGAAAAACGCCATCGGAAATACGACAAAATAACCAAAAGAAAGCCCCAGCAAAAACAGTATAAAAGCACCTGGAATGTACAGCAAAGTGGCGCGCTGCTCCTCAACCCTCAGTCCTGGCTTCACAAACGCCCATATCTGATATAAAGTAACCGGCAAGCCAATGATGAACCCCGTAATGAAAGCCACATTCATATACATTCGAATCGAGTCCCATGGAGAGAAGACATTCCACTCAATGTTCGTGGCAGGGGGCTGATGCTTCAAATATTCAATGATCGGTTTAGAAACGGCGAGCCCGAGCACCATACCAAGCACTAGCACTACAATAACCCATATTAATCGTTTGCGAAGTTCACCTAAATGGTCCCAGAAGCTCATGTCCTGAGTCAATGGTTGTTGATTCGATTTCATTACACCAGTCCCCAGTTCGATTAGTCAGGCAAGCGACGATTTTGATCGCGATCCTTGTCCCTTGGTTCTGTACTGCTGCTATTGATTTCTTTCCGAGTGCGTTGTTCTTCCTCTTCATCGGACATAATATCGCGGGCTCCGTTCTTGAACTCCCTTAGCGTTTTACCAAAAGCTCTGCCAAGCTCGGGTAATTTGCTCGGTCCGAACAAGAGCAGACCCACAATCACAATTAACAAAAATCCCGTAACACCTATACTTCCAATTCCCATGTTTATGCCTCCTAAGCATTCAATCTTTAACACATTGCATCTGCCGGGCGCACGATGGGCGCTGCAAGCGTGCAATGTTCATCGGTTAACTTTCAACGATGTTAATATTTAAGGACAGCAATGTTTAACCCTGTGAATGAATTCAACGAAGTTGAACAATGCGATGACACGATGACATCTTCCACGTCATAAACAGAATTCAAGTCACGTCCTTAACAGCCGTACAAACCGCCGTATCCCATATCTACAATAGCTTGTTTGGTGATCGTTTCGCCAGCACAAATTCTTGGAAACAATACATCAAAAGAGGTATAAGGATCGTGCATCACACAGCCAGGCAGCCCCATCACCGGTATATCATCAAGATACGCCATCAAGAGCATCGAACCTGGCAGCATCGGTGTACCATAGCTTACAATCCGGGCACCCGCCTGCTTAATAGCCCCTGGTGTTCGGTCGTCCGGGTCTACTGACATCCCACCGGTCAGCAGAATTACGTCCACGCCGCGAGCTTTGAAGTACTGAATGTGCTGAACAATCGTCTCAGCATCATCAGGAGCCATACGCTGTTCTATGACCTCTGACCCCAACTGAGCAACCTTCTGTTTGACGGCTGGACCAAACTTGTCTTGAATTCGGCCGCTATATACCTCGTTGCCTGTTGTGACCAAACCAACCTTCAGAGGTTTAAACGGCTTTACACTAATCACATTGCTAGC
Source organism: uncultured Paenibacillaceae bacterium (assembly GCA_964447355.1). Lineage (GTDB taxonomy): Bacteria > Bacillota > Bacilli > Paenibacillales > CAYUSG01 > CAYUSG01. The sequence continues at coordinate 18,199 of CAYUSG010000023.1, read as the reverse complement.
TTCAGTCTCTTCCATGCTGACCTTGCTGGAAGCTATCACTTCAACCTGATGAATCTTAGTCTCTTCTATAATTAAAGGAATCACTCTCGTCCCCGCCAACGCTTGTCCCGCTTGAACAACCGTATCGGTCTTAATCGTAGACATTACTATCTGATCAATGGCATTCATTTGATCGACAAGTGCCTTATTGATTTTGGCTAGGCCGTGAATGGCTGACTTCATCGTGATCTTGCCTTCATGCGGTTCTGACAAGGTCACATGCTCACCTAATGACGCTCGCGCCATCCGATAGGCTGCCTCATCTTCGTGCAAATATCCTGCCTGAAGATTGAGGGTATAAATATGCTCTTTCCCAATCGAGAGCAGTTTTGGTACATCATCGGGCGTGATCACATGCCCTTTCTTAAATAATCTGCCCTTAAACTCCCCCGGCAGAATCTGAGTCAAATCATGGGCTAGCACCATACCAATCGCTTCCTGAACCTTGACCTCTCGTAGCATGGTCGACTTCTTCATGAACTGTGCTCACCCGCTTTTTCCGTCAGAATAGACAGTGCATGCGGGAGTTGATCCAGTACGGAGCTAAGGTTCTCATGGACGCCTTTAGGGCTGCCCGGCAAATTAATAATTAAGGTGCTTCCTCGAATCCCAGCTATTCCTCTGGATAACATAGCTCTCCTAGTCTTCTGCATCGATGTCATTCGCATCACTTCCGCTAGACCAGGCACCTGCCGTTCAATGACCTTTAAGGTCGCTTCCGGTGTTACATCTCGTGGACTTAAACCTGTCCCGCCCGTTGTGAGAATCAGATCAACCTGATGGTAATCAGCCATCTCGATCAATGCTGCCATAATTTCGTCCATTTCATCAGGTACAATGCGATATTCAATAATGTCCCCATGCAGCTCTTCTTCAACCAGCTCTCTTATGACTTGCGCGCTAGTGTCCTCTCGTTCACCGCGAGACCCTTTATCACTAGCGGTCAAAATAGCAACCCTCCATCGCACTGTCACCCCTCCTTTTACGATGCTTACAGCTCACATTAGCTTCATCGCTCATAGTCGCCGCTTTTACCGCCTGTTTTCTTCACAAGCTCCGTCGGACCAATCACCATATCTTTCTCAAGTGCTTTACACATATCATATATAGTTAGAGCTGCAGCAGAAGCAGCCGTTAAAGCTTCCATCTCTACTCCGGTTTTTCCAGTGGTGTTCACGGTACATTCGATGATGATTTGATCGTCACCCTGGTTTGAGAATTGAATATCTACTCCCGTAAGCGGCAGCGGATGGCACATCGGTATCCATTCAGAGGTTTTCTTCGCGGCCATGATTCCAGCAACTTGAGCTACAGCTAACACATCCCCTTTACCGATCGTGCCCTGCTGAATACGCTCAAGGGTAGTTGGCTTCATCGTCACGCGAGTACGAGCTGTTGCGCTCCGCTTCGTTATCTCTTTATCGGACACATCTACCATTCGAGCCCGCCCTTGGTCATTAAAATGAGTCAGTTGGTCGCCCTGCATCATTCATTCTCCTTCACTTTAACCCATCCATATTGTAAAACAATTTCGTGAAAAATACGTAACATATTTGTAAACATTTGAATATATTTCACAATAAGAAATTCGCAAATTCCCAAAAATAGCAAGTTAGCAATTCTCACCATGAAATATATTTTTAGCGTAAATCAACATTATAGTTATGAATCCTGCATTTCAAGGCATTATGAAATGGATTCTTTTACGAAACATGAACAATTGTCACAGCTATGAACCATTATCGTCGGCTCCCAGCTCTATATGTGCCTATAAATCTGCTGTTCAGTAATAACAGCATCCACCCTTTGATCGAACTGCTCCATAGGTATTACATTCACGATCTGCTCGTTATAAGCTGGCGCTAAGAGCATAGGTCTACCTTCTCGACGCATTCCTGAGAAGAACCGATCATAGAAGCCTCCCCCATAACCAAGCCGTCCACCATGGCGGTCGAATGCGACCCCCGGCACGATCACCCAATGTATATTACAACCTTCTGCAGCAGGATTCCATGCTTGTCTCCCCTCAGTACTCGGTTCAGGAATACCCCACGCTCCTGGAACTAATTCATTCCAGCTAGCAACAGCATACAATGACATCGTAGAAGCATGAGCATCCACTTTGGGCAGGACCACTTGTATACCATGATTCCAGCAGCGCTCCAGCAAAGGTACAATATTCACTTCGTTACGGAAGGGCGCATAACCCATTAATGTACATGCATCACCGTTATCAGATCGCTTCGGCTCTATGAACTTGCTCCATAAATGTTCACAGATAGCTAGCGACTGTTGCTCTCGTTCCGAACGAGTTAGCATGGACCTGCGATGCAGCATATCCCGACGAAGCTCAGACTTGAGCACGACTGGATCTTCCGTGGCCATATGCCATCCCGACCTTTCCTCTCATCAACGGATGAGACCCCTTTTCATTAATAGAGAGGCTTGATTTAATCCCAGTGTACCATATTCTTAAACATTAAGAAAAACTTATATGAATCCATTTCATAATGCGCAATAAAGCGACTTCCCACACGATATATTGATGAGTGAATCTATATATTGTTGATTAAAAGCAGCCCTTTGGATGTTTGCAAAACTCTCATGCAAAGGATCATTTCAAATAACGCCATAAAAAATATACCCTCGACCTACTTCGAACCTTAGTCAGCAAGTTCAAAATAAATCGAGGGTACGTCGCATGTGCCTTATGATCTTTATGGCAGCATTAAATCAGCAACCACTGGATAATGATCTGATGCCACTGTGAGCTGAACACTCGCTGCGCTCGCCTCTATGGCCCCTTTTACAAAAATATGGTCAATTTCCTTACCGCTTTGCACCGTTCCTGAGTGCGGCTCAAGCTCAAGCTTGTTCCATGATCCTGCTAACTGATCTATCCAGGGGTCGGTTGCTTCCATATTAAAATCCCCCATGAGAATAGAAGGTTCTGAGACTGCATTTAACACCTCGTCTAGCACAGCGAGCTGGCCTTGTCTTTCCTCGGGCGTCAGACCCAAGTGTGTTGTTAAGATATGAACCTCTTGATGACCTAAGTATAGTGTTGCCTGCAGCACACTTCGATTCTCAACCTTTCCCGGCAGTGCTGTCACTTCATGTGTTTCAATGGGATATTTGCTCAAAATGGCATTACCATATTGCGTAAATCCAAACTTTAAACTCGGTGAGAACACCCACTGCATGTCTAAGGACTTGCCCAGCTCATGGATTTGATCCTTTAACCCGCTGCGAAGATGATAACGATCGACCTCTTGAAGCCCAATAATATCAGCGCCGCTCTTCTTTATCTCTTCCGCTATGTGCTGAAGCTTGATGCTTCCGTCCTGTCCTTTGCCATGCCGCATATTAAACGTCATCACTCTAAGTCGCAACCCTTTATCCAACTCCATCACCATGCTTTCGGATGGCCTTGATCCTGACAACCTTACATCTGCTTCTACCATGGAACCAAGAAACCCCGTCGTAATTGAGCTTAATAATATAATATGAAGAAAGGGCTTACAAAATACCCCGCGCCACTTCATCCTCATCCCTCCGGTGTCTGATTCCCCCTTTCTTGTATTGTACTTCAGCTCATTTATACTGTATAGATTGAATAGATTGGTAAATCATGACTTACAACTAACTTCGAACTGAGGATAGGCTTTACCGTTTATTTGAGGTAAACTACTAGTAGAATGTGCAGGGAAGGAAGAGGAACACACATGTTACTCCAAGCTAGTAATATCAGTAAAACAATCGGGGCAACGCCGATTCTTTCGAATATAAATCTACAGATTCTGCCCAGAGAACGTATCGGTATCGTTGGCGTGAACGGCGCAGGCAAATCTACCTTGCTCAAAATATTAGCAGATCAAATCTCCTACGACAGCGGACAGATCTTCAAAGCCAAAGAAACTACAATCGGTTATCTCGCACAAAACAGCGGGCTCGAATCCAGCAGAAGTATTTGGCAGGAGCTTATTCAAGTGTTCGCTCCGCTATTGGAAGTTGAAGCAGAGTTACGTGAGCTTGAACAGAAGATGGCTGACCCTAACGCCTATAAGGATGACAAGGAATATGAACAGCTCATGTCCCGCTATGCCCAGCGTTCTGATTGGTTTCGGGAGCACGGCGGGTATGAAGTCGAAGCCAACGTACGCGGCATGCTGCATGGCATGGGATTTGGCGAATTTTCGCCTGATACGCCGATCAGTTCCTTAAGCGGCGGACAGAAAACACGATTAGCGTTAGCGAAGCTGCTGCTTCAAGCCCCTGACCTGCTCATGCTCGATGAGCCTACTAACCATTTAGATATCGACACCCTCACTTGGCTTGAAGGCTATCTGCGTAATTACAGCGGTGCAATTGTGATCGTTTCCCACGACCGTTATTTTCTAGATGCGTTAGTCAATACGATTATCGAAGTGGAGCGCCATACGGCGAAACGTTACACTGGCAACTATTCTAAATTTGTCGAATTGAAGGCTGCCGACTATGAAATTCAGATGAAGCATTTTGAGAAACAGCAGGATGAAATTGCCAAGCTTCAAGAATTCGTTCAGCGCAATATTGCCAGAGCCTCAACGACCAAGCGCGCCCAGAGCAGACGAAAGGCACTGGAGCGTATGGAACGTATGGATCGTCCCCAGGGGGAACTGAAGTCGGCCTCTTTCGCCTTCCAGCTCGACCGCATGTCGGGTAAAGACGTCTTGAAGGTAGAACAGCTGGCTGTTGGCTATTCGACGGAAGAACCGCTGATGAGCAACTTAACTTTCCATGTGAACCGCGGGGACACGATTGCTTTTATCGGACCTAACGGAATTGGCAAATCCACCCTGCTAAAGACATTAGTGGATGAATTAGAGGCCATAAGCGGCACGTATGTCTGGGGTGCGAATGTTTCCATCGGCTATTATGATCAGGAACAAGGGCAATTAAATCCGAACCATACCGTCTTAGATGAAGTGTGGAATGCGTTCCCTCACATTGAAGAAGCTAGAATCCGTACGATACTTGGAAACTTCTTGTTCAGCGGTGAAGATGTGTTGAAGAAAATCTCCTCCTTAAGCGGCGGCGAGAAAGCGCGTGTGTCCCTTGCCAAACTAATGCTGTTGAATGCAAACGTGCTGATTTTTGATGAACCTACGAACCATTTGGATCTTTTTAGCAAAGAAGTGCTTGAAGCAGCTTTATTGGATTACGAAGGCACCATTCTCTTTATTTCGCATGATCGTTATTTCTTAAACAAGATGGCAGATCGAGTACTCGAGATGACTTCTGAGGGATGTTATCATTTCCTGGGAAATTATGACGACTATTTAGAGAAAAAACAAGAATTACTCGAAATTGAAACGGAACAAAAAGTGAAGCTTGCCGCTCAACAACCGACTAAATCCGCGGAAGATCAAGAAACTGGCTCGGGTGCGTCGAATTATGAAGCAGACAAACAAGCCAAAAGAGAAGAAAGAGCCAAACAACGCAAAATCGAACAGATCGAGGAAGCTATTTCAGCGCTGGAGCAAGAGCTGGAAGCTTTACAAACACAGCTGACAGAACCCGACAACTTAAATGATTATTTGAAACTGCAGGCTATTCAACAAGATATCGAAGCGAAAGAACAGCAATTAACTGAAAAACTTGAAGCATGGGAAGCCTTAATGTCGTAACGTGAAAATGAAGTCGGATATGAAATCACAAACCTATAGGTCCTTAAACGAACAAAAACAGACCTAAGCGTTCCTTCGACCTAAAACTGGAATACATCGTCCGATTTTAGCAGCTTAAGACCCGCTTAAAGTGTCTGCTTTTGTTGTAAATCCTTCATTCTTAAGAGCAGCATGGGAACAGCCGCATAAACAATCATCGTAGCAGCCGCCACGATACCCGAATCGTTAACGATTAATGCTGTAATGGATCCAACGGAGATAGCCGAGAAGCCATACATCATATAAGGGCGTTCCTGCTGCCACTGGCGAAAATACCCCGTAGGGTTCAGCAATACTGCGGCAATGATCAGAATACTTGTAATTAACACCTTACTCCATGAGGAAACCCCTATTAAATGTAAGTTCATCTCCAGCTTCCGCCAGATCATATTTGCAATCATATCCATGCGTCCGCTCATGAGCAGGTCAAAAGCCCGACCGATGTGACTCTGCTCGCTCTCATTTGCAATCAGAAAATGATTCACTAACCACAAGCCGGCTAAAGCAATCAATCCGAAGCCAGCTATACACGTAAGCAATGTTAGTAGATGAACACGCTTAGTTTGGTGAATCCCCCACATTCGAATCCAGCATATTCCGAAAGCAACGGTCGCCGTAATCGCCCCTCCTGCATTGGTGCCCCACTGGGGCGAAATAAAGTAGAAAATGATAAAGAGATACAATAGAAGGTAGAACGCGGATAACCCTCTTTGCATAGCTTTACGATCTTTTTCCAGCGCAGCCGGCTCTGTTCGCTCTAATCTCATCCACTTATCTAATCCAATAGCCCCTGCCAGCAAAGAGCAACCAATCAGAATCCCCATATATTCATTGCCAATCCCGTAATATCTAGCGCCAATCATAGGGTCGTAACCTAAGATCGAATGCTTCATGCCGTAGGCCCCGTATAACCCATCGAGCACAATAGAAACCCCTGTTATGAATGCAATCCAGCCTATAGCTAGAATGGGCCTAAGTTTGAACAAAGCCAGCGCCCCCATAAATGTCAGTATGACAAAGGCGAATATGAGCTGTTCGCTTGTTAAACGAACCATCCACCCCATGACCAGCATTGTGAAGGGGGCAATAAGAACAGCGTATAGCAATACCTTCAACCATTTGAACGTTCTTTGCCAGCGCAAGACAATGACGGCCAAACTCAGAGCCAACACAATGATCTCAAACGTTACAAAAGGATATAGCAGCTGGGGGCGGAGCTTGTATACCTTGGACATGCGTTCTTCTTCTTGAAGGAGCCAATCAAGTGGAACCGTACCTTCAGGGACAGCCTTTGAGCGTTGAATCAATTGCCCTTGTACCGCAGCATCCGTCACGATATCAAAATGCTGCAGCAAGGTAGGTGCAATGTCCACATACGAAATCAGACCCGCCCGCCGAGTAGTCCCAGAGAATAATAACCCCTGCTGCATTGCGTCAAATTTTATAAACGGAGCGAGCAGTCTTCTAGCCTTACTGGCTTCGGAATGAACCTTCGGCGAGAACAGCCAAATCTCGTCGGATTTCATGACGGCTTGTGCCGCCTCACTGTCACTAGCGAAACCATGCTGCTGAACCTCGTTAAACGCCGTTTGACGCATCTGTAATTCGGCAAGCAATTCGCCTAGAAATTGATCGATGTCCTGCAGAATACTTCGTTTAATCTGAATAAATTGGTCCGGAGCATACATGCCTTTCTGCTTATACAAGCGGTACAAATCACCAAGCTCTATCAGGACAACACTATGTGTCGATTGGCGAACAGCTTCCTTCCAGCTAAAGAGCAGCTCTGCATAATTCTGTTTATACCCCTGTGGATAATCTGGGGCACGAAGCGCCATACTTGCAGAGACTGATCCGTGGGGTACAATGCCCTTTGAATTCATTAACATTAAAGGGGCATAGCGCAGATATGGATCTGTGGCTTCTTTTGCCGCCGCAAGATCTAAGGGTCGTTCAATCCCACTGAACACACTGATGGGGATGTTAGCTTCCAGCAATGTATCCCCAAGCCATCCCGGATGTGCAGTTGGATGTTCTTTGGCATTCGCGGCTTGGACCGCTCCAATCGCAGGTACAAGAATATCCCCTGAAACTGGAAGGCTTCCATTGTAACGGTGATACAGCTCACTTGCTGTGATCTCTTCCGAGCGATCATTCCGATTCATTGCATGATAGTCTGCATAGCTTACAGCATTGCTGCCCGCGCCCATAGATACATATAGATCTTCCAGACCTTTACCATTAGTTCGTATATTCATCGCAGCCAAGCCGCTATGCTGCAGCATAAATCTAAGATTCGGCAAGGATTGAAGCCACACGTCCTCAAATTCTTCAAAAGATAAGGCCGGAATAGCGATTAAGGTGATTGTTGAATGAAATGAATTCGCTGTTTCAGTTTCAGCCGAGACCGATGGGAATCCAAACGCTTGAAGCAGTATGATCCCTATACAGCATCCCCGCATCCATGTTAGCAGCATGCTCAAGATCATCAGCCCTTTCTTGCCGGATGTTTAAACGACATCTCCTTAGCACCAGCATAACCACAAGCTATTCAACACATACAATGTTTTACATGAGCTTGATATTCACCCTATCCACAACCTTACCCACAGACCTGTGGATGGATCATAACAGGAATGGCGCTTATTTCAATAACCATCCACAAATGTTATCCACATTGTCCACATTTTTTGGTGTACATCATGTCCATACCCATTGAACTTCTGAAAATACTGACCTAGCAGGCATCAACAGAGTTACCCACAGTATTCACAAGGGCTGTGGGTAACTATATCCACAGCTGACACAATCAGCTAGACTGTCAGATTTGAGTCATTTCAAGCAATGGATTACAATATTTATTAAGGGATTGTTTTCCAAAAAGGAAACCTCGGCATTTTAATCCACAAGAACCTAACCACTCATGGAAACACATACGGAAAGTTATCAACAGAAAGCGTCTATTGAGGTGTTGTGAACATGAAGAAATACAAATTATTTCAACACTATGAATCCATTTAATCATTAGCATGACAGAACATTATATCGCAATATATAGATCAGTATTCGAATTTCACATCTATATATAGTGAGTGGTGTTGCTTCATAGCGCATTATGAAATTGTCTCACTCTAAGGAGGGCTATTTATCTTACTCATCATACTCATTAGTTTTATCGCTTTAGAGCATTTATATTTCCTTTATTTAGAAATGTTTGTTTGGACGCACGCAAGAACAAGACAAACGTTCGGCACCAGTGAGGCGTTTGCACGGGAATCCAAACCGCTAGCCGCCAATCAAGGCTTGTACAATGGCTTTCTAGCAGCCGGTCTCATATGGGGATTGCTTTATCCTGACCCTGTCTTCAGCGCGCATATTCAGATTTTCTTCCTCATCTGTGTGTTGATCGCGGCTGTCTTCGGCGGAGCTACTGTGAAGAAATCCATCCTCCTGATTCAGGGCTTACCGGCCGCGTTAGCCATGCTGCTTATACTCCTTTAATTCGTCCCCGAAAATAAAAATCAGCCCTAGCGGCGGGAGATCGTTCTCCCGCCGCTAGGGCTGATATGTGTAACCCGCTCTTCAAGCGAGGCCTTTCCTTCGCCACTGCCTTGAGCAGCTCACCGTACACATTAAGGCTTTTGTGTACGGTCATTCACGGCCGCTCGATCCATGTTTCCAGCTTCATCAGCGGCTCGGCCTTGCAATCCAGCGGCGTAAACTCCCGCCGCTGCCATTTCAAGAATGCGGCGGCGGCAATCATCGCCGCATTGTCCGTGCAGAGCTGCATCGGCGGCACAAGAAGCGGTACCCCCGCTTCCTCGCAGCGCGCCGCCAGCGCAGCTCGCAGCCCCTTATTGGCCGCCACGCCGCCGGCCAATAGCAGCTGCTTCGCGCCGTAATGCTTCACGGCGCGAAGAGCCTTCTCCACCAGCACGTCGACCACGGATTCCTGGAATCCGCGGGCGACCCGTGCAGGTGGCAGGTCTTCTCCGCGCATCTGCGCCTGATTGAGCGCGGAGAGCACCGCCGATTTCAGCCCGCTGAAGCTGAAATCGTAGGAATCCGGCTCCAGCCACGCCCTCGGCAGTGGCAGCGCCTCGTCCGCTTCATGGGCCAGCCGATCAATATGCGGCCCGCCCGGATAAGGCAGCTTCAAGGCACGCGCTACCTTGTCATAGGCTTCGCCGGCTGCATCATCGCGGGTTTGCCCGATGATCTCGAACTGCCCCTCCCGCTCCATGTAGACAAGCTCGGTATGCCCGCCGGACACCACAAGCGTAATCAATGGATACTCCAGCTTGTGTACTAAGGCATTTGCATAAATATGCCCTGCAATATGATGCACCCCAATAAACGGTTTATCCAACGCACAAGCCAGCGCTTTGGCAGAGACCAATCCCACAAGCAGCGAACCTACCAAACCGGGGCCTTGAGTTACCGCAATCGCTGACAAATCTGTCAGCTTCACGCCTGAGTCAGCAGCGGCCTGCTCAATTATCCGCGTAATGGTTTCCACGTGCTTTCGCGAGGCCACCTCGGGAACTACACCGCCGAATCGTTCATGGGTCTCCATCTGACTGGAGACAATGTTCGTCTTAATGATCTTGCCGTCTTCGACCACCGCTACAGATGTCTCATCACAGCTCGTTTCGATGGCAAGAATCCATTCATGTTTAATCGTCATTGCTCTATCCTTCTTCCTCTAATCATCAAGCTCTGCCCACATCACAAGCGCATCCTCTTGGTTGTCCGAATAATAACCCTTGCGCACGCCTGCACGGTAAAATCCAAGCTTACGATATAAATTCTGAGCTATTTCATTAGACTCCCTTACTTCCAAGGTCATACGCTTGGCTCCTAGGAACTTGGCTGTTTTCATCAATTCGGACATCAGCCGCTCACCCAGCTTGTTGCCGCGGTAGTCGTGCCTCACCGCTACGTTCGTAACATGCGCTTCATCGAGCAGCACCCACATACCACCGTATCCAGCGACCTCTTGTCCAATGTCCATAATCAAATAACAGGCAAAATGATTGTTCGTTAATTCATTATAGAATGCATCGTAAGACCATGGTGTCGTAAAGGCCTCTTCCTCAATCTCCACAATGTGTTGAATATCGGCCTCGGTCATTTTTCGGAATTGAATGGATGCACCATACTCATTAGGGTCCTTGATCGCCTCATGTTCACTCACTGCGTTTTTGCTCCCTGCTTCAAATTCTGATTAGCCAGCCACTTCGCTTCAGCCTCCGCCAGCTGTGTATAATTAGGGATGAGGTCATGCCCGTCGTCCAACACGACATCTGGCCAACGAGTATATGCCAGCAGCCCTACAGCCTCACCTCTAACCTCTTGCTCGAGCACGACTACCTGGAGGCCCTCACATCGATCACGCAGGCCGACTGACACAAGCTGCTCCTCAAGCCCTTGTACATCACCCACAAAGCGAATACATTCAGGTCGATCTGCTTCACTTAAATCCTCGAACTGTTGTATCAATCGTTCCACCCCAGCTTGAAGCGGCTGAATGCCATCCGCACTTAAACGATGCCAGCCTGTAAGATTAGAACCTCCAGCAGCATGGCCTCCTGCACGATCAGCTCCAATATCCTTAACGATCATCTCAAATGCCGACGTATATACATTCCCTCTCCTTGCATCCATGAGCGGAATAATCCATTCTTTTCTTGTTGACAGCTCAGGCGGAATCGGTTCCTCACCCTTTGAACGATGACCATCAGCCTCCCTGAACAACCAACCGCTATAGGCTAAAGCCTCAAGCGAGGAAATACCCGCTACGGGCAATTTTAACGACCAAGTCATCGTTTTGGCTACCGTTACGCCAATGCGAACACCCGTGTATGAGCCCGGACCTTGACCTGCGGCGATACCATCTAGCTGCTGCATCGTCCAGCCCAGCTCGCTGATCAACTCTTGAATATTAGGCACTAATCGAATCGAATGGTTCCGTTCCGCAGAAACATGCATTTCACCGACTACCCTGCCGTCTTCTAATGCCGCAATAGCCAGCACCCCGGTAGATGTATCGATGGCCAGCAACCTGGCAGGCTGCCGTATATCTTCTATAGACTTGTTTAACTCCTTCATTTAAATACCCCATTTTTCTGGAGCGCTTCACAGCCTTCTACGTAAATATCGCCTTTGGGCTTCAAATGAAATCTGCGTTGCTGATCTCCTAAATTTTCTATAAACATCGACAAGTGCTGCTCAGGCAGAATCGGTTCAATGCGAGAGGCCCACTCAACTACAGACACACCCGTGCCGAAGAAATAATCATCCAATCCAAGCTCCTCAGCCTCTTCTAATGCGATTCGATACACATCCATATGATAAAAAGGCAAACGCCCCATATACTCTTTAATAATCGTAAACGTCGGACTGTTCACAACCTCTTGCACACCTATAGATCGGGCAAATGCTTTTGAGAAAGTTGTCTTGCCTGCACCTAAATCCCCGTCCAAGGCTAGGACATAACCGGACTCCGCCTGCTCAGCGAGCAGCTCAGCAAGTCGCATGGTTTCCGCTTCATTCTTGGCATCATATGTATAATGATTCCCATCAAAATGTTTAGTCAATTCAGGCTCACCGCCTTATTCAAAATGATTATAACCTTGCTTGGCTATCGGTTCGATCAAACCTCCGCTTCGCTTAAGACCCACTCCCTCATATGCGGCATCAGCTTGTCCGATGATGAATAGAGGAATCCCTTTGGCGTGAAACTGTGCGCTCACGACTTCCAATCCGTCAGACGCTAGGGTCCCTATTAAGTGATAATCCTCGCCCCCATAAAGCGCCCATGACAGCGGGTCTTGTCCAGTTAACTCCGCATAGCGCAGCATATCCTCATGCAGAGGCAGCGCTTCTTCCCACAGCACCATCCCGAGATCCGAGGCCTCTGCAATTTCCCACGCTTCACTTGCTGTACCATCACTTACATCGTTAAGGGCATGACAATGACCCGAAGCTTGTAATATAAGCCCGGCATCCACCGAGGGCGTAGGACGCTGATGCGCTGTGACAAGCTTTTCGAATGGCGGGTCGAATGCGGTGGTCTCCAACAGCGGTTTATCCTGCTTCAACAAATAATCCAACCCTGCCGCCGATAAACCCAGCCATCCCGTCACGAAAATATAATCCCCTGATCTTGCTCCACTTCTTAAGACCGCTTGACCCGGTTGTACCTCTCCAACGATACTCACACTAATCATCGTATCATGGCGCGAGGCCGTGGTATCCCCGCCAACAATAGCAACACCGTACTGCTCAGCGCACGTATATAATCCATTATAGATGCCTATCCATCGCTGCTGATCCTCTGCCTTCGGCATCGTCATACTCACGGTGGCGAATCGAGGTTTGCCGCCCATGGCAGCGATATCGCTAATATTGGCTGCAAGTGCTTTGTAGCCAATATCTGCATCCCGCATGGTGCAGCTTGTAAAGTGTATGCCTTCGACCATCGTATCACAAGCGAGCAGCCATTGTTTATCATTAGCGACTTGTACGACCGCTGTATCATCTCCAATGCCCGCAATCACATCGGGATTGAGTTGGCTCGGAAGATTCGCTCCTTGTTGCGTCAGCATCCGAATGAGGGAGAATTCATCCACGTTAGCCGCTCCTTACATTAGGTTTGTCCATAATTATAGCGGTCCCGCATTAAATCTACAAGAAGCCTAGATGAGAGATCACATCGTGATATCATCTAGGCTTCAGTCCCTCACTTGCTTATTAAACTTCTTGCAGCTCTTTCACTGATACGGTTAAAGCTTCTGATGCCCCAGCTTTAGGATGCACTTTAGCGGTTGCTGAGGTTGTATCAACACTATCAATCCAAACATTCTCACCGTTCAGCTTAACCTCAATGGTCTCATTAGATTGCAGGATCTGCTGCGCTCGGTTCACATCCATTAACCTTCCTCCTCTGCAATTTCTAAGACCGATTCGGGTTCATTCATTGAATCCGTCGTTGTTTCTTCAATTAATCCGTTATTCATCGTTACATATCCGCCACCTAAGCCTTCGCTGGTCATGCGATCAATATCCATGAAGGCTTCCTTGCGGCCTTCATGGTCCGCATTCTCAAGCTTCTGCTGATTATTCTGAACCATTATACAGCCCCCTTCTTCTAATGCCTACAATTTTAACAATGCCCTAATCCCTGATGGATCATTCGTATATAAAAAATTGATCACCGTTCAAATTACTGCTTGATGTCAAAAAAAACCTCAACATTCTACATCATTTATGATATAATTCACTTATAGGACTTGGAAACTATTACATAAGAATCAAAGTCATCATGTGCTGTCCATTCATTTCATTCAATTAAGAAGCACTCAATATGCGTATAACAAGCGACCTAATCCGGTTACCATTTGATTCGATGTACTTACATTTTAGCAATTCACATAGAACGAGAAAGGCAAACTTGTTGAAAAGCAAGGACGCAAAGCTTCAGGCCTAAAGGACAACGACGTGATCCAACGGCGGCTGGGTTACCGAATTTGAAGGCATACACTGCTCTTATTCGGGGGCAGTGTTTTTTTATTCACAAGGAGGAACATGAAATGCAAAGCGCTCATATCAACCCTTTTCTGGAGTCGGCGACTCTAGTCATTGAACAAACCTGTATGGTTAAGCCGCATCGCGGAGACATCAAACTGAAGAACGTTTCTCTCGACAACGGCTATATTTGGCTGCAAATCTCAATGTTTGGACAAATGAACGGAGATGTCGTTTTTGGGTTTCCAGAAGACGTGGCGATTAAGCTTGTCTCGGCTATGATGGGAGGTTATCCTGTCACTGAGATGGACGACATGTCCAAAAGCGCCATATCAGAGCTTGGTAATATGATCAGCGGTAATGCCAGTACAATCATGTCGAATCAAGGCATCCAGATTGATATTTCACCTCCCAAAATGATGAACAGCGTCCAAGAAGACACCTCAGCTATCCAGACGAAGAAAGCGATCGTCGTTCCACTTAGCCTTGAGACCATTGGGAACTTCGAAATTTATGTCACTACAGCAAGCTAACCTTTGAATAGTTAAGAGAATAAACCTTCTTTTCTGCACCCGAATTCATTTCAAATTTGCCGCTTCGTAAATGATGAAATGGTTTCTCATAGACCTTTTTATGTCGACGCATACTAAGGCTAAGCAGAAAAGGAGGTTTTTTGGTATGCATACCGTTTGGAAGGGAGCGATCAGCTTTGGTTTAGTGCATGTTCCCGTCAAAATGTTCTCCGCCACAGAGGATAAAGATATTTCCATGCGTTACATTCACCAGCAATGCGGGACCCCGCTGTCCTACATTCGAAAATGTACCACCTGTGATGAGGAAGTCGAGTGGGCTGACATTAAACGCGGCTATGAATACGAGAAAGGCCGCTTTGTGCTCTTCGAGAAAGAAGAGCTCGACAAGCTGACAGAACAGAACACAAAGGAAATTAAAATTTTAGACTTTGTTGATTTGAAGGATATCGATCCGATTTATTTTCAGAAAACTTATTATTTAGCTCCGAATGAAACGGGAACAAATGCTTACTCTCTGCTCCTGCAATCGATGCAAAATGCAGGTAAAATTGGGATCGCCAAGGTAGCTATACGCTCTAAAAGCAGCTTAGCCGCTATTCGCGTGGTGGATGGCTGTATTGCCATGGAGACAATGTTCTTCCCCGACGAAATCAGAGCCGTCACACAGGTCCCTAATTTACCGGAACAAATAAACGTCAACGACAAGGAATTACAAATGGCCCAAATGCTTATTGAGCAGCTCTCTACCCCATTTGAACCCCAGAAGTATACAGATGAATACCGTGGACAGCTGCTCGAGCTGATAGAGAAGAAAATCGCTGGAGAGGAAATCCAGATTGCACCAGAACGCGAACGGACGAATGTGATTGACCTCATGTCCGCACTTCAAGCAAGCTTGGATGCCGTCAAGATGGAAAAAGGCGAGACCAAGAAGAAGACGACCCGCACCCGCAAAGCCAAGACGAAGGAAACCGTCGGTGCAACGTAAAGAACACATTTACTCCATCCTCCCAATGCAGCAAGATCACATTCTATGAGAAAGTTTGAAACATCAGAAAGGTTGATCCCAGCTCAAACTGTACTTTGTGAAACACGGCAGCCACCTGCGAAAGCTGAGCGCTAATCTTAGCTTTTCACAGGTGGCTTCTACATTTCATCTCCCCTGTTGTTAGCGATATATTCCTCTTTAGGAGGCATTCTTCACCTTACTGCTGATCAAAACGGCAGCGGTCTAGCGGCACTTCAACGAAGCTTTGTATACTGGGTTGCCGCAAGCTTTGACGAGGTGTCCATTCTGCATAGTTCACCTTTACGGTCAGCTCAGGCCGCAACCATACTGCCTCTTGCTCGCGCTCCGTTCGATTGACAAAAGGTTTACGGTCTTGTTTCAATTCTGCTGCCAGCACGGTGACGACTCGCCAATCCTCCTGCGTTAGCTTCCCCGTACCTGCATGCCCAATGTACCGCAGCTCTCCCTTATCATCGTATAATCCTAATAACAAAGCGTTAACTCGATTCCCCCTGTAAGTAACCCCTCCGACTACAGCTATTAGATCTCTGATGACTTTCTGCTTCTGCCAGCGCTTATCTTTCCCTGCGATCGTGTAAGCGCTGTTCAAATCCTTATACACGATGCCCTCCATGCCGTATTGCTCCATCAGCTGAAACAACGCCGCTCCATCAGATACATTATCCACCAATTGAAGTGATGAACCCGTTTGTATACCATCTCGCAGTAAATTCTGGCGTGAAGCCAGCGGCTGATCGATGACCCATTGACCGTTATAATAAAGAAGGTCAAACACCATATAAGTGACGGGGATCGACTGTACAGCCCGCTTGATATTGTGACTCACCTTCATGCGATCCCGCTTCATAATAGCATGGAACGCAGGCCGCTGCTCATCGAAAGCAATGAATTCCCCATCCAGAATAAAAGAATGAGACGTACCATATAAACCAGGGTCGGTAAATTCTGGATATTTCAGCGTGCGATCATTCAAATTTCGATTGACCAGCCTGACGGCATTACCATCATAATAAGACAGCATTCTTACACCATCCCATTTCACTTGTGCAGTCCATTGCTCACCTTGCGGCGCCCGATCACAGCGAATGGGCTCGAATGGTTCAACTGGCGTTAATGTCATGATTGATGTCCTCTCATCCCTGCTAATGATATAGCCAGAATTCATTCCTTCATATCCATGAAATGAATCCTTTCAGCTTTATTCTCAGTATGGTACAAACCGTGACACTTTAGCCTCTGCCTTTAGAGAGTTAAACGCAAATGCCCATAGCGAATAATCCAAGGCTGTGCTTACCATCTGAATAAAATAAGCCAAGACCGCTTAAATCTGTACAGCGTTAAGTCCAATGTCTTATATGCGATGTAATATGTAATAAAAGAATAAATCGCTCTGCTCCACCCAAACACAAAGCCCGCTGCTAATAAAATGAATAGATTCATAACCATGGTGATTTCACCAATCGTCAAGTGTGTCTTCTTATGACAAACAAGCGCCACAATTTCAGTCCCATCGAGACAACCCCCGAACCGAATCACTAACCCGATCCCCACCCCCATCAGTACACCGCCGATTACTGTGGCAAGGATGGGGTCCTTAGTGATTGGCGGCACCACATGCATGAATAATGAGCTTGAAGAAAGTACCACCACGCCAAACAGAGTGAAGAAGGCGAAAGACCTGCCTAGATGGCGGTAGCCCAGCCAAAGGAATGGCACATTCAATAGCATCAGAAACACTTCAAGAGGAACACCTGTCACATAGGACAGCATCGCAGAGATACCTACGATACCACCGTCTATAATATGATTGGGGACTAGATAGGCTTCCAGCCCAAAAGATACCAACAAAGCACCCAATGATATCCATACAAGTCTAACCGATAGGCTAGCCAAGCCCTTATGTTGTGCTAAACCTGCGGGTTTCACTATCGGTAATTCTCCCATCTTATGCTCCTCCCGGTTGTTCGAATCGCAAACTTATCCCTGCGTTTTAATCCCACCCACTGTTATATGTATACAATGAAGCAGCCTTGTATCACTGTTATTGACAATGCCTATACTAAGACAAGCAATGACATGTGAAACGGAGGGATTACGGGTGGCTGTGACAACGAAAGGAACGTTATATGTCGAGGGACATGAGCTGACCATCACAAATCCGGAAAAGCTGCTATGGACTGAACCTCGTATTACCAAAATGATCTATCTGGAAAAGCTCGTTCGTCTGTCACCGTATCTGCTGACGTATTGCAGGAATCGATATTTAACAACGATCCGCTTTCCGGGCGGCATTGAACACACATCGTTTTATCAGAAAAATGCACCCGAACCTACCCCGAGCTTCGTGAACACCGCAGAAG
>CAYUSG010000022.1:0-34209 GCA_964447355.1 uncultured Paenibacillaceae bacterium | reverse complement strand
ATATACAGATAACTTGGGTGCTGTTCCATAAGTTTAATACAGTCCACATACGTAAAGAGCTTCCCTGGTTGATACAAATGCTGATAGATGGTCTGGATCAATTGGAGATCTTCCTGCGTGTCAAGAGTCCATCGATAATGAGAATAATCTTGGGGGGATATATAGCTGGAAAGTGTAAAGAGATGTGGGTGGGTATATATGAATGGTGTCACATGTTCTCTATGGTGTGGTGATGTGCCTTCATGATAGGCTCTCTCAAGTGCGTGAAACGAGAATACTTCGACATCAAGCCCTCTTGGAAAACCCGCTTCAAGCATGTTACTGCAGTAGTCCACATCAGAGGTTAGAAAGTGCTGAATGACCTGTTCACTGATACCAGGATCAAGTAAAGGACAATCGGAGGTGATACGAATGATGATATCAAGGTGATAGTTTACCGCAGCTTTATAGTAGCGATCAAGGACATCATGTTCACTGCCTCGATAAATGAGCACACCTTGATCCAACGCCTCTTGTACGATGACATCATCCTGCTTGAGATCAGTCGTTGCTACGATGATATGTTGGATGCTCGGAATGTATTTGCACCTGGAAATAACATGGGACAATACGGTTTGGTCGATGAGCTTCTTCATGACTTTACCCGGCAAGCGGGAAGAACCCATTCGGGCTTGAATGATAACCCCCATTTTCATTTCGAAACCCTCCTTTCACCTGAAGGTGTTAAAGAAGCAGCTCTTGATATAACCATTCCGTTAGTTTTTCCCTTGAAATATGATTGGACAGGTGGGAACGATATTCTCTATCAGCTGCTGCCATTGTGGTAAATTCATAGATGCCTTTAGAATGTTCGGAATGTAAAGATGGGATAATGTACATCAGATCTGTTTCAATGGCTTGATTCTTCTCCTCTGGTGTCATTAATTCTTCATACATTTTCTCGCCCGGTCGTAAACCCATTTCCTCAACTTGAATACAATGTTCAAGCTTATGCTTAGCTTTCATTTCAGTAATCAGCACGTCTACTAAATCAGATAACTTAATGGTAGGCATTTTTAGAACAAATACTTCACCGCCCTGCGCCAACTCTGCTGCTTTGAGAATGAGTTGTATCGCCTGCGATGGCGTCATCATGTAGCGGGTCATCTCTTTATTCGTGACGGTGACGGCTTGTTGCTGCAGGATTTGCTTCTTAAATAAAGGGATGACAGAGCCCCTGGAGCCCAAGACATTTCCAAAACGAACGGATGCGAATATCGTACGTTTAGATCCCTTTTGATTCTCTGCTGCTGAAATTAATCGTTCGGCTGTTAATTTCGTTGCTCCGTAAGTGCTGGTAGGGGATATGGCTTTATCTGTGCTTGTAAAAATAACTTTCTGAACGTTCATCTCTAGTGCACCTTGAATTATGTGCTGAGTGCCAATGACATTCGTCTGTACGGCCTCAAACGGGTTGTATTCACAGGAAGATACGTGCTTCATAGCCGCCAGATGAAACACGTAATCAATATTCTCCATAGCCCTGCGGACTCGATCACTGTCTCGGATATCCCCGATGAGGTAGCGTATATTGTCCAGATGTCTGAATTCGTTCTGGAGCAGATGTTGCTTATACTCATCTCTGCTGAAAATCCGGATCACACGAGGACGTTCTTCAAGCAGCTTTTGAATAAGACGAACACCTAAAGTGCCCGTCCCTCCAATGATTAGAATGTTCTTGCCCTTAAATAACATCGCCTGGTTTCCCTCCTCTCGTTGTTATTCATTGGTGTGGAGTGAACTGTCTACAGCTTTGCAGCATCACTGGGAATCTTCATTAAGAGTTCATAACTCGCGTGATATACAGGGTCGGTATTCGATAGTTGATGGTTCTCTAGATGAATGGCTTGTTTCCTGCCTTTTCGATAACGATAAATGTAATAGGCATCTTGCATGTAGCAGTTGTCGGGGAACAGCTTTCGCTTATAATCACTTAAATGATAAGCCCGTTCGATCCACAGCTGATGAACAGAAGCGATGGATAACCCATTGGGTATATGATGGAGTGTATCGTCGGGAATAGAACGCACAAGATGCCAGTGGAACTGAAGCCGGTTAAAGACATCTTGATTGCGGATATGGCGTTTTCTACCCTTATGAATGATAAAAATATCGTGGGAACTTCCTTTGACTAGCCTTCCGTTGTTACCGGATGCGGAGGATCGGTTGTACTCTATATAGTCATGAATAAGATGCAGTATATCAGGCGGGTGGATCGCCTTAGCTTGCGGCAGGTTGTCTAGGATACGATCATCCACTTCGTAGACATCCTCCCACTGTAATCCGAGGGCGTAGAATTGTTCCTCAGTTGGGATATGTTGTCTTTCTAATTGTTCATTCAGCATATAAACATGGGGCCCTGTTCCTTTAACTAACTGACCCTGTGCGTACATCGTTTCGGCTTTGTATAACAGTTTAGCTCCTATACAGGTTTCAACACATTGCTTTATGGCATCAATCGAAAGCTTGGTCGGATATTGACTTGCGAATTGATGGACTCGCTTGTTCGTCTTAGCATCCATATGGTCATCATCATGACAATACTTTTTGATCGTTTCTGCTATGTGTTCGGGGTCTGAATGTGTTAAGAACTGTAGAGAGTCGAAATAATCATAATGTCGGTTCATTTGGTCTGCTAACCGCTTCTGGTAATCGGAAGCACTTCGATAATCTTCACCCGATACATAGTATTTGATTTGCAGCACAAACACTGGTTTGTGGTAGAGTATCCCCATAAGTCCAACCGTGGAATAATCGACGAGTATAGCTTCGACACTTGGAAGGATATCAGTTAGATGTGAGTGGTTAGCAGGGTAAATAATGATGACGTTATCAAACTCACTTTTTAATCTGTCATAACGATGAATCTGATGATGAATCATTTCGGAAGGATGGGGTTTGATCATGACGTACATGGGAAGTTGCTGATTAATCGCTGAAATTAACCTGTATAACGTTGAGTAATCTAAAAAAGGTGAACTGGCTATGAATAGAATGGGGGTTAAGTAATCTAAGTTATATTTATCCCTGAAATGTACGGAACCGATTGGAAGATCAGTGAAGATAGGATCAAATTGCGGATGTCCAGTTACGGCAATCTGATCTGGGTCAGCCCCGCGATGTCTAAACCATTCTTTTTCATAGTTTCCATATACCGCGTATTTCGTTGTGATGATAGGCATATAGCCTTCTTCCATGCCAATCAACCCATGCTGCGTACAAATACTAGGGATTCCGTACGTTAATCCGATTAAAGCGAGTGATCGGCTGTCAATGTATTCTATTGTTCCGACGATGATGCAGGAAACGGCCTCTGTTTGTATTAATTTTTTGGCTGAGGTAATGGTGTCTAGGATGGTAGCGATTCGTTCTGTAAAACGCGCTTGGAAAAAAGGCTGTCCAAATATAGGATGATCAGCATAATAATCAAACAGCAACTGGCTTCTTTGGACGAACCGTTGATGAATCAGGGATAGGTCTATCCCATGGTGTGCATACGTTCCGAATGAATTTGCTGGATCGGCCCGGCGAAACCACAGCAACTGAGCGGGATTAAACACCGATAACAGCTTGTCAGGACTCATACGCAGCTCGCCGTCATATAAGATGATTTTTCCGTCGGGGCTCGGAGTATGTTTACCAGTTGCTTGATTTAGTGTTCGTAAATAAGGATTGAATGCGGGTTGTATGTCTTGTGGTTTTCTAATGCGGCGGCTTAATGTTTTGGAGAAGGAGGGGTTGCTCATCCATTCAATGGCTTGGTCATCTAACAGCTCATAGAATACATAACATAAAGGAATAGGGATGTTCTCGAATTCTAGTTCCTTGAACGCTTCAACAAATTCTAAATACAAAGACCAGAAGTTCCTCAAATATACGTCCATACTCCACCACCCTCTTAGTAATTAAGACATCATATGATGTAATATTTTGGCGTGTGCGGTCTTAAATCATAGGCGCTTTTGTCATTTTTTTGGCATCCACATCACTACAAGCCCTGCGTAAACCAGACCTCCGCCAAACCCGAATAACAATAATTGATCTCCTTGTTTGACTTTTCCGGATTGAACGGCTAGATCCAGCGAAAGGGGAATGGAGGCAGCAGATGTATTGCCATAATATTCTACGCTGTGCAGTGCTTGATCGATGGGAAAGTCTAATTTTTCACAAATGGACTCTATAATTCTTAAATTCGCACTATGCGGAATGAACCAATCTACAGCATCTAAGGGGATATGCGCTTGTTCAAGCATGGCTTTGACTTCTCTTGATACGGTTTGAACGGCCCAACGATACACTTCTCTGCCATTCTGTACGATAAATCCGTTATCTTGAACAGCTTGATGATGGATCTGCTTGCCTAAATGAGATTGATACAAATGGATACCGCCGCCTCCGTCTGAACCTAGACGGGAAGTGATAAAGCTAGATACTTCATCATCTTGTTCAACTAGAACAGCCCCAGCTGCATCTCCAAACAGAATGCATGTGGTTCGGTCCGTGTAATCGGTAATTTTGGACAAAGCATCAGCACCAACCACTAATATTTTTCGATGTAATCCGGAGGTAATGAGTCCGTGTGCCAAGTGCAAGCCATAAGTAAATCCTGCACAAGCAGCACTAAGGTCCATCGCCCCCGCTTGTTGAATGTTGAAGGCATGTTGAATTTGGGCTGCTACACTAGGAAAAGTGAAATCAGGGGTGCTAGTGCTAACGATGATAAAGTCAACATCCTCTAGTTGGGTGTGATACCTTGTTCGAAGATTGTCTATAGCTTTGATGCATAAATGGCTTGTAAATTCTTCATCACCAGCAATTCTGCGTTCGTGCATACCTGTCCGTTGAACGATCCATTCATGATTCGTCTCTACAAGCTTAGCCAGGTCTGCGTTTGTCAAACGTTTCTCAGGAACATAACTGCCTATAGCTGTTATTCTGGCGTTCGGTTGTGTTGCATTGCGCATATTTTCACATCTCCTTTAGGCTGGACGCGGAATTAATACTTGGTATTAGTACCTAGTATTAAACTTTACTGCCTTCTGATGCGATTGTCAATTATAGGGATGTTAAATCATGTATCAATCGGGCATATTATAACTGTATTCGGTGCAGGATTATTGCCGGATAACACAAATCAAATTAAAGGTGAGCCAAGGGATGAAAACAAACAGAAAAACGATGATTGCTATACTGCTTTGCTTTGTATTACTGTTTGGAGGAACCAGTACTGCACTTGCATTCGGGATTGGCAGTTCGGGAGCAGATGTGTATGCTGTTCAAGGAATGTTGAAATCTATGGGTTATTATGCCGGTCCAATTGACGGGCATTATGGTTCTCAAACGGCTGCAGGGGTCAAATATTTTCAACAGCGTTATGGTCTTCCTGCAACGGGAGTTGTGGATGATCAAACACTTCAATCCATTCTATGGGCTTATTCGAATATCAGAATTCCCAAAAAACAGCCAGATCAACCGCAGCAGCCTAAGCAACCGGAAGCACCAAAAACGCCTTCCATTACGGGATTGACGCAGGATGAGCAGCACATGGTTAATCTAGTGAATGAAGCTCGCAGACAGAATGGTCTGCCTGCTCTGCAAGTTGATCTAGAGCTAACAAAAGTAGCCCGGTTGAAAAGCCAGGATATGATCAAACATAATTATTTTTCACATCAAAGTCCGACTTATGGGTCACCGTTTGATATGATGAAGCAGTTCGGCATTCAATATACCGCAGCTGGGGAGAATATTGCTTGCAATCAATCGGTAAGTGCGGCACATGAAGCACTAATGAACTCACAAGGCCATCGAGAGAACATTCTGAACTCGAACTATACACACATCGGCACAGGTATTATCGAGGGTGGTAAATGCGGCAAAATGTTCACGCAAATGTTCATCAAGAAATAAACACACTGGTAATAAAGCCAATCACTTGACGGTATGATTCCTTCTTAGCTGTATATCCTAAGAAGGAATTTTTATATTCTTAGGAGGGAAAACCGATGGGTCAATTCAATGTACTGAAAACGGCAGTGATTGGTACGATGATTTTGGGACTGGCAGCATGCGGGACCCAGCAGGGAGCAGAAGATGCCAATCGCAATCGGGTTGAGACCAATGGCATTCGTTCCTATGCAACGAATCAAGTTGAGCATATGACTAAGCAGAATTACAATCGACCTTTTGTAGATTACCAAACAGATAATCGGGTAAATTTTGATGTTCATAAGAATAGGCGCGTGGATTTGTCCGAAGCAATAGCTGAAACTTTAACCGAAATGAAGGAAATTAAAACAGCGAACGTACTGCTTACGGATCGAAATGCTTATATTGGGGTTGTATTGGATGAAGATGAAGATCAAGGCTCCGGCAGCCCACGTGGGATTAACAATGTAGAGAATCAGAATCATAATGACAGAGCGAATAACGATCGTTTCTTTGCTCGTGAGAACACGACTTACGACCGTAACAATGAAGGGAATGACCCCATCTTAACGGGCCGTAATAATGCTTTTACGAATCGTACGAATAATCAAGAATCGAATGACGTGTCGCTGCAGCTTAAGAATAAGATTGTGTCCAAAGTGAAGAAGGTCAACAGAAATGTTCAAAACGTTTATGTTTCTGCTAACCCTAATTTCAATGATCGAATGGAAGGATTTATGGCCAAAGTCAGAGCAGGGGATCCTGTGGATGGATTGGTTGAAGAATTTAATACCATGGTTAGACGTATCTTCCCAATGAACATGACGGGAATGGATCGTGGATTACAGCGGTCTGGGCAAACCGTTAATAATACGGGGACCCACCGTAACAATACTGAGCGTTCTCGATAAATGAATTTGCAGCTGTCCTGTACTTCACTATCACGTGAAGAGGGGCAGTTTTTTATATTGTCATGGTGGCCCATTTTTATACAAATAGCGCACCAAGATAAGCAGCGTTACATACACTAAATTTGACTGTATCCCTAAACCTTGTAACTGACAAAGCCCGAGCAAGGAGGGGTGACACCAATTGAAGGGTAGCGACCACAAAAATAAGTATCTCTTAACGAATCGAGAACGAGAGGTTTTTGAGCTATTAGTACAGGACAAAACAACTAAAGATATTGCACAGCAGCTGTTCATTAGCGAAAAGACGGTTCGTAATCACATCTCCAATGTAATGCAAAAACTAAATGTCAAAGGTCGTTCACAAGCTGTTGTCGAGCTGATCAGGCTTGGGGAGCTAACCATTTGATATGAGGTACAGGATTCTCTAACTAACCTTCTTCGTTCCGATTGCGGGATGGAGGAGGTTTTTGAGGTGCTGCGGCAAAAAAAATCACCACGCGGCTATTGGGCCACCTGATGATAGTTTTCTTTGATATGTTGAAGTGTTGAATCAGGTATTTGCATAAAAGCTTCAACACATGTATGACAGAATTGCGTCCCGGTGCATTCCGCAATAATAGCTCTGGCGGTTTGAATGGACTGGGCTTTCCGATAAGGCCGATCACTGGTAATGGCATCAAAGGTGTCTGCAATGGCAAAGATTCTAGCGCCAATAGGGATTTCTTCCCCAGTGAGATGATAAGGGTAACCTTTCCCATCCAAGCGTTCATGATGGTACAGGACAATATCCAAAGAATCTTCAAGGAATTTTATATCCTTTAGCATTTCGAAACCTAGTTCAGGGTGGGTTCTCATAATCTCCCATTCCTCTGAAGTGAGTTTGCCAGGTTTCAATAGAATCGCGTCAGGTATGCCAATTTTGCCGATGTCATGCAGCAGAGCCCCCCAGCGAATTTGTTCAATCACCATCTCCGACAGCTTCAACTGTCTTGCAATGGCCAGCGTGTACTGCACAACGCGTTCCGAGTGCCCTTGGGTCTCTGCATCCTTTTTATCTAGTGCAATGGTTAAAGCCTTGATCATCGCCAAGTTCGTTTGCCTTAATTGGTAATGGGACATTTCGATGCCAACGCGTGCTCCTTTAGGGGAGATATATTGATCGCACAATTCACAGAAAGCATCGTTAAAGCGATTAGACTGGTTCTGGTCGACCATTAAGGCTATACCAATGATTTGACTGGCATTATCAATTAAGGGACAAATTAATACGGACTTAACTTTATAGCCAGCCAGGTGTTCAGATACATAACTGAGATCCTCTATATCATTATAGTAAATAGACTTTTTCTGAAAGAAGACATTAGCTACGATGCTGGAATCTGTAAATGAGAAGTTGAGGCTCTCGTCCATCACATTTCGCAGTATTAACTGTTCGAAATCCATGTACCATACTAGAATGTCGTCTAATTCAAGAAGACGCTGCGTGATCTTGGATACTTTCCGGCTGCCCTCATACCAATTGTTCTGATTGAACACTTTCTCTTCAAGAATTTGAACGGTTCGGCTAAAATGAGCTTGATAGTTGCGGCTTTCAGTTAAGCTAACATGCTGAAAAGCCGGCAGAAACTGATCCATCAACTGGTTAAGCTCATAGGCTTCCTTCTCTAAGAAATGATCAGTGTAATGACTATATAGATGCAGTACGCCAAGACTTGAGTCTTGATGAATTAATGGAATGCGTATCACACTGCGGATAGATTCTGACTGACAGGAGGCGACATAATCATCCTCAATATGCTGTGTAGGAACCCCATAATATGTATTTCGCAAAGTCATTCGTTCCTCAGTTGAAGAATGATCATAAGACAACCGGATCTCTGTTGCATCTGACGAATCTTCTTGAGTGTGAGCGATGTAGCCTTTCATCCAGTTAGGCTGATAGGGATCATTCATCGTTAATAAGACGGTGTCATAACGTATATATTTATGTAGCTTTCTTATTAATAATGGAATCAATTGAGCCATTTCATCTATGTCGTTTAGGGCATGTGCAATTTGGGAGTAAAGATTAATTTGATCTTCCGCATAGGCCTGGGTGATTAGATTAGAAATCAAATGACTTAGAATATCTAAGTCATTCAGCATGGATTCGACGGGCTGCATATCCTGTTGAAATGATAAAACCAATGATCCCCAATAGGTTTCATCTACCCTTAGACAATAGGTGAACGTTGGAAGGTTCTGGTAAAACAATGCTTGCAAAATGGTGTCTTCAGCTCTAACAGTAAGAAATTCCAATTGTTCGGGTGGAGCTTGAGTACCGTTAAAGCATAATAAATTCAACCGTGCTCCTTCTAGTTTATACATAGCTGCTGTATGGATAGAGGGTACACCTGATTTTAGAAAATCTAGTATAGCCTGGAGCTGTTGAGGAATGACACATAAATTCGGTTTTGCAGACATCATATTACTTATTTCTTTGACGCTGGACTGAATAAATTGTGATGTCATCCCGTTGATCCCTCCGCTATCAAAAATTGTCAAACTCTGCATAACAACATAAATAACTCCCAGTTCTTATTCGATGTTATTCCTGAAATTCCTTCTATAGTCCTAACAATTGATTCCTGAGTTGAGCTTGTTTAGAATAACAAGAGAACTGGTCAAGAGGGGATGAAGACTTATGAGTGATTGGTATGAGAGAAGCTTTGGCGAAGATTACTTGATCGTATATAAGCATCGGGATGCAGCGGGCGCATACCAAGAAGTGCGCAAAATGATGGAATGGCTGGCACTGCCTGCAGGATCAAAAGTGTTGGATTTGTGCTGCGGTATGGGCAGACATTCATTAGCGCTTGCGGATTTTGGATATCAAGTCACGGGCTTAGATTTGTCAGAGACCTTGCTTCGTGAGGCCCGGAAAAGCGACGACCAAAGCCGTGTCACGTGGCTGCAAGGCGACATGCGTGTGCTTCCAGATATAGGACCGTTTGATGCTGTAGTGAACTTATTTACGTCCTTTGGATATTTTGAAGATGATACGGATCATGCAAAAGTCTTAGCTGAGATGGAGCGGATTATGAAGCCCGAGGGAAAATTTATTATCGATTTTCTAAACGCTGAATTTGTCAAAGCAAATCTGGTCGCTGCATCTGAAAGAGCTGAGGGTGACATGATGATATACGAACGCAGGGCTATAGAGCAAGAATATGTGTGTAAACGAATCACCAATGTTTAAGGAAAATATAGGCGTGAATATGCAGAACGTGTAAAGCTCTTTAAATTGGAAGACTTCAACAGATTGTTTGCTGCTACTCAATTACATATCGATCATGTATATGGTAATTATAACGGGGAAGCGTTTGATGAAGGGACATCACCGAGATTGATTCTGGTAGGGCATAAGAAGGGGGATGAGAAGCATTGAAAGACGCATTTAATGCAATTGAACATGGGATACAACTAAGAGTGCCTCTGCCGTTTCCATTGAAATATATTAACAGCTACCTGATACCTGATGAATCCGGTTATACGTTGATTGATCCTGGTTTGAATACGGTAAAAGCTGTCGAATTTTGGGAGACGAGCTTGCAGGCATTATCCATTCCTTTCTCTCATATTCACAACATCTTATTAACACATCATCACCCCGATCATTATGGACTAGCAGGATGGTTCCAAGAGCGAACAGAAGCACCAGTTTGGATTGCTTCAAAGGGAAAACAGCAGATAGAGGAGTTTTGGGGGACTGGCAGAACCATGTCAGAGCAATTCTCTAATCTATTCAAGCTACATGGCATGGATGAAGCGATACACTCGCGAATTTTTCAGCACATGGAAGAGTTCGTGGATATGGTTTCACCACAACCTGTTCTGAGTGAACTGCATCCGGGTGATGCTGTGCAGCTAGGCGGCAAATCATATGAAACGATTGAAACCCACGGGCATGCGTACGGGCACCTCAGCTTTTATCTTCGCGATGAACAAGTCATCTTCTGCGGTGATCAAATTCTGCCTCAAATATCTCCCAATGTCAGCTTGCTGCCGGGGATGGATGACAACCCGTTAGCTTCGTTCCTTACTAGTTTAGAAGCCATGACAAAACTAGATGTAAAGCTGGCATACCCAGGTCATCGAGAGCCTTTCCATACGTTTAATGCCCGGGCGCAGGAATTAATAGCCCATCATAATGAACGTCTTGATGCGATGAAGGATAAGCTAGCAGAACCGATGACAGCGTACGCGTTATGCCTAGATTATTTTGGGCAGCGTTTGTCACTCCATCAGCTTCGATTTGCCATGTCCGAGACATTAGCCCATTTAGTTTATTTGGAGCAGGCAGGGGTTGTAATCGGGGAGGAGCAGGCGGGCAAGGTACTATTTCGACGCATTTAGTTGCAAAGGAATCCACCTTGACGTAAACGATATTATGAAATGGATTCATAGATCAAAGAGCGGCTCCCTTCACGAGAGCCGCTCTTTTCATATCTCATTAATTTACACTGGTTTTACTATGTGCGATTCTGCTGCTGGCTGCTGCAGCGATTGCTCCAACAATGTCATCCATAAACGTATGTATATATCCATCTTGTTTGTCGTTTAATTGTTTCAGTACACCGGGTTTCATTTTATCGATATAGCCAAAATTCGTATAACCAATACTGCCATACACATTCACGATAGATAAGGACAATATCTCATCACAACCGTAGAGCCCTTCGTCGTGCTCGATCATCTCTTGCAGCGGGCTGATCAACTTCCTTTCTTCCGCTAAGATATCCAGCTGAATGCCTGTCAGTACTGCGTTTTGAACTTCGCGTTTAAGCAGTACCTTGTTGATATGATGAATACATTCCTCTCGATTGAGGTCTGGAAAGTAGTCTTTTTGCAAGAACATGACCAAATCAGCGATATCTTCTTTTTTGATGCCTCGTTTGTTCAGCCAATCTTCCGTTGCTTGAGTCACTTTTTCACTGTCTAAGCTGTATTTCATGACCGACTATACCTCCTAGTAATGGGTTTGGTTGCTATGTATTATGTCCATTCACATTTAATTAATGAATCGTTGGGACAAAAAGTAGTTATAAAAAATCAGACAGCTCGTATACATAGTAGTACAAAACCGCATGAGGAGGAAAAACCATGAAACGTTACCAATGGATCTTGCTAGTCGCTGCACTTAGTTTACTCTTAGCAGGGTGCGGTAAAGATGAACCGGCAGCCCCAATTGATCCGCCCCCAACTTCCATTGAAGAAGGAGAGCAAGCAGGGGAGGAACCAACTGCACAAGTTGAAGAATCGAGGCAAGTTACGCTGTATTATGAAGACGCCAACGGTTATGTTGCGCCTGTTACGATGAACGTTCCTACACGCATTGATGTAGCTCGCCAATCACTTGAATTCATGGTGGAGGACGGTCCAGGTGATGCGATGCTGCCAGAAGGATTCCGTGCCTTATTGCCAAAAGGAACCCAGGTGCTTGGCATGCACATAGATCAGGAACAGAAGCTGGCAATCGTTGATTTCTCCGAGGAATTTACAAGTTATAATACACAGGATGAACGTAAAATGCTGGAGGCTATCACTTGGACGCTAACAGATTTCTCTAATATTGATAAAGTTGAAATTCGTGTTGCAGGCAAGAAGTTAAAAGAAATGCCTGTTGCAGGTACACCGCTTGATGAGCCCTTATCTAGGGCAATGGGCGTGAACTTAGAAAGAGAGACTGGCGTGAACCTGTCACAATCGATGCCAGTTACCCTATACTTCCAAAACCAAGTGGATGAGTACACTTACTATGTTCCTGTTACGCGTTTGATTGATCGCAGTGAGAATGTGGCCATGTCAACGGTGGAACAACTTATTTCGGGTCCTAATGCGAAATCACTTGCATCGGTTATATTGCCAGATGTTCAGATACGGGATATTCAGCAGTCTGACGATCTCATCACCGTTAACCTAAGTGAGGATGTGCTCGGCATGGAGAATAAAGTTCCAGCTGAGACGATGCAATCGATGGTCTTGTCTTTAACCGAATCAACTGGAATTGAGCACGTACAATTTAAAGTAGAAGGAACGGAACAAGTCAGCGGCACAGATGAAGTCAACTACAGCAAGCCAGTCAGCCGTCCTGTCCACCTAAATCCTATCGAAATGTAACCATCAAACTTGAATAAGAGGGTGTCTCGGAGTTGTCATGTATGTCATGTAACGAACGATTTCCGCATAGACACCCTCTATTCTTCGTCAATCAGCGATTTAAGACTTTTTTGGCTTAATCCGATACGCTCCATCGTGACTTGAATACGAGGCTCCATCTTAATGTCGGTGAAGAACGTATTCCATTGCTTTTTTTTTGATTTCCATTCTGTTGGATAAGTACGATGAAAGACCTCTGAAACAGTTAAGAAGTCAGTCTTTAATCGAACCGCTGCTTGCCAAGCTGCTTCTACGGATGCTTTAATTTCTTCACCAACGGCTTCTTGGAGTTGACGAATCACATGAGGGTCCATAATATCCATGTTACAGGTTGTTTCGGTCAGCATCCCTTTTGTATCTATATTTACATGTAGGGTATAGATTCCATCTAATTGCTGTAAGCGCAAAGTTGTGGAAGAGTCTGAGATTCGGAAGCTTGAGTTTTGACCTTGGTCATCCCCTGGCTGCTGGCAATTAAATGCCATATCTCTTCTATAGACTTCATCTTTGAAAAAATTGTAGCCTTGTGCTTCGATTTGATCGACGTATCCAACTAGCTTATCTTTCTGTAGAACTGCAAGGCCACCTAATTTTAATCGGCTGTGTGCAACAGTGGTTTGCAGTGCTTCAGCGGTATTAACCTTCTCTCCACCTCCTATAAGGATTTCAGGGATCACCGAATTTCTCGGTTCCGAGGCCAGATTTAACAGCACATTGAATACAGTAATTTGGGGCAGAGTAGACTGACTTTTTGATTCAAAACGAATCATTTGTTCAATTCCTTCACTTGGAATGTCTTCAATTCGCATAAGTTGCGACAGAACGTCCTTGGCTTTCCCTTTAGTGACGAATATCTTCACTGTTTCTCGGGAATAAGTCGTTCTCAGATAACTGTCAAGAGAGGGGAGAATTCCTTTGCGCATCGCCTCTTCTCCCATAATAACCACCTGATTCTGGGCCAAATATAGTTGTCTTGAGGCCTCCAGATTGCTTCGTGCCATAGCTGCTTGAATCGTATCTCCCGTAACTGAATACACAGTAATCGGCGGCTTATTACCGACTGATTGTGTATTCGAGGAAATGACTGAAGGAATAATAATTTGGAGACTGACCTCCCATGCTTTTCCGTTCCAATCTAACCCCGTTGCCGATACGATCGACAATTCACTTAACTCTTTACGGCTCCAACATCCGCTTAAGCACGCGAATATCACAATCAATGTTAACGCCTTCGTTATTAACTTACGCATGATTCACTCTCTTTCGGCTAAGATTCAGGAGGTTCCGGCTTTTGGTGCTTACCTTGACGTGTTGTATTCCCTTTAGCAATGCCTTTGGGACGTTTACGCATAGACCAGATTGGAAATCTAACGAACGTATCTTTCAAATTAGGGATAATCAGTGGAGCCAGCGGCATCACATAGGGGACACCAAAGGAACGAAGGGAGACCATCTGGATGGCTAACACCATACTCCCTGCAAAGATGCCGTACAGACCAAGAGTCCCAGCCAGCAGCATCAGTAGAAAGCGAATCAAACGGGTGGTAGCTGAGATCTCAACGTTGGGCAATACGAAGTTAGAAATCGCTGTTAAGGATACCACTATGACCATGGCAGCAGAAACTAAACCGGCTTCTACGGCAGCTTGTCCCAACACGAGTGCGCCTACAATAGAAATAGCAGGACCAATCGCTCTTGGCATGCGTACCCCTGCCTCCCTGAGCAATTCAAAGATGATTTCCATAATGAAGGCTTCCACTAAAGCAGGGAAAGGAGTGCCTTCCCGTTGCGCTGCTAAGCTTATGAGCAAAGTCGTAGGCAGCATTTCTTGATGGTAAGTTGTAATCGCTATATATAATGAGGGCAAGAACACGGATAACAGATATGCGCCAAAACGCAGCATTCTTAGAAAAGAGGCAATATGCACTCGTTGAAAATAATCTTCACTCGCGTGGAAATACTTGAAGAACGTAACGGGCGCCACTATAGCAAAAGGTGACCCGTCTACAAGCAGAACGAATTGACCATCGAGCAGAGAGGCGGAGGCTGTATCAGGGCGTTCGGTGCTCAAGGTTGTAGGAAACAAGGTGAAGACACTATCCTCAATAAACTGCTCAATGTAACTGCTGTCGAGTATACTGTCTGTATCGATTTGATTAACCCTTTTTCTGACCTCTCCAACTATACTTGGGTTAGCAATACCCTCCAGATAAATTAAGACGACTTGCGTTTTAGTCTGCTTGCCTACAACAATGCCCTCGACACGCATATTTCTGCTTTTAATGCGGCGTCTTAGCAACGCGATGTTAGTGCCCAAACTTTCGGTAAAGCCCTCCTTCGGTCCGCGTATGACGGTTTGAGTGCTGGGTTCTTCAATTCCACGCTGTTCACCCCCAGCGGTACTGGAGGCAATGGCTTGGTTGTAACCTTCCATTAATATGAGGGTAGAGCCTTCAACTGCCAGGGACCATATGTGGTCTAATGTTTCAGCTAAGGTTGTCTTGCCAACCGAGGAGGCAAATTGGTACACGCTTTCGAGTGCATTAGTATCTGCGTTCCCTCTATTCATTTCTGTATCAGAGAGCTGCATGATCCATTGATTCACTGTTGTTGTGTCTATAAGCCCTTCGATATAAATCACGGCGCACTGAACTTGGCCAAAGTGAATAAAGCGAACCACCACATCCTTACATTGTCCCGTGAGATAGAGCATCGTCTGAACATTGGTCTTAAGGCTCGTATCCAGAGGCTTCGACCATGTTTCATCTATTGATTCAAGAGGACGGTTGTTCTTCGTGTTCGCTGCGTTCGACTTCTGTACGGTCATGCTTTGCTTTCACCTCATTTGATGTTGTCTGTCCAGGCTGACTCTGGGATGGTCCGAATAGCTTTCGTATCCCTATCAAGATGAGTAACAATCCAGGTATCGCGATTTGAAAAACAGGGAAATGGTAGATAAGGTTTTGTTCAAAACCGAATGAAATTTGCTGCATATGACTGTTAAATACATGTGAGCCCGCATAAATGAGTACGCCTACTGGGATAATGGCAAACCGATATTTGATCCTAAGTAATTGGGAAAGCGCAATAACGGCCCCAAGGTAATAAGCCGTTTGTTTGAAGAAAACGCCATTAAACAGCAGGATATTAACGATGGGGTCCACCCGTTCGATGATCCCGCCAATTTCAATTAAACTAGCCGCAAACATTAAAGGGATCATGGCGGTTCCCGCCAGCGCTCCGAGCGTAGTGATAATTAACACATTCGTAATGATGATAATGAAACCAGAGATGCTATAGCCGATGAAGGTCAAGCGAAAGATGTACTTCTTCTCATTGAAGTGCTTCCAAAACATGAGGAACAGGACCATCTCTCCAAAAGGGAAGGACAGCACCGTTGGAACAGCCGTCTTCACAATGATCCACCAACCATCCTCTGCAATCGGAAGCAGCCGCTTAAAGTCGATGAGACCTGATATGAAAAGCAGTGCGAACAGCAACAGGTAGAATAGAAGCACAGCTGGTAAAATCAGTTCAGATAATCTGAAAAATACTTCAATGCCCTTATAGATGGCAAACGCGCCGATCAATGTGATGACAAGCATAATGACCCAAAGCGGCGTTCCTGGCAGCATATAAAGCACCATAAGATCGCCGAATTCACGTACATTCCTTATCGATTTGTAGATAAAATAGACGGTGAAGCATAATCCTGCAACAAAACCAAGGTATTTACCAAGTAAAATGTGCAGCATTTCGATCAAATTAGCCTCCGGCAGGCTTTTATGTAAGGGAAGGTAGACAAAGCATAACAGCAGCATTCCTGCAGCAAATGCCAACGTCACGGAGAGCCACGCGTTATTCTTGGCTTCACTGCCCAGCATGAATAAGGTGGAGCTGCCAATTTGAAATAAAATAATCATGGAGACAAGCTGAGATGATTTTATTCTCATCATGTGGCTGTTTAGTTTCCTTTCGCAATATATCCTTATCTTTTCCTCGATTCACCAAATTATGTACTTCGATTATTTTATCAATATAAGTGATTTTATCGTCCCGCTTTGGTAAAATGAGGTACGTGCTTGACGGATGATCGATGTTCCAAAAGACATAAACTACGTTAAACGACTGATAGGGATGAAGGAGGACTATGAATTTGAGACCAGATGGAAGAGGGCCAGCTCAACACAGAGCTGTGTCCATAACACCTAATTATACTAAGTATGCAGAGGGATCTATTCTTATAGAAATTGGTGAGACCAGAGTCATTTGTAATGCCACGATTGATGAAAAGGTGCCGCCTTTTATGAAGGGTCAGGGCAAGGGATGGATCACTGCGGAGTATTCCATGCTGCCGCGAGCTACAGGACAGCGAAATCAGCGTGAATCCATTAAAGGGAAATTGACGGGGCGTACAATGGAGATTCAGCGCCTTATAGGCAGAGCGCTAAGATCTGTGGTTGATCTAGAAGCCCTTGGCGAACGGACGATTACACTTGACTGTGATGTGATACAGGCAGATGGTGGAACAAGGACCACTTCCATTACAGGTGCGTTTATAGCGATGGCGATGGCGATGAATAAATTAATGGACGACCATAAAATCAAGCGGTTTCCGATTACCGATTACTTGGCTTCTGTCAGCGTAGGAATCATCAACGGACAAAGCTGTTTAGACCTTAATTATATTGAGGATTCAACGGCTAAAGTAGATATGAATGTTGTGATGACAGGGCAGGGGAAATTTGTGGAGGTTCAAGGTACAGGGGAAGATGCTCCATTTACGAAAGCAGAATTGCAAGCTATGCTGGACCTTGCCGAACAGGGCATTCATTCATTTATCGAGAAACAGAAGCAAGTACTGGGTCCGATCTGTAATCGAATTGAGGCGGTAGTCCATGCAAAGTAATAAGCTGATTATTGCGAGCAAAAATCCAGGGAAAGTAAAAGAATTTAAAGCAATGCTTGAGCCGTTAGGGTATGACATTAGTAGCATTGCGGACATTCAATCACCGCTCCCAGACGTTGTAGAAGATGGGGACACGTTCTATGCCAATGCTTTGAAGAAAGCCCAGGCTATAGCTGATGCATTAGGGCACGCGGTAATTGCTGATGATTCAGGTTTGAGTGTAGATGCTTTAGATGGGAAGCCTGGGGTCAGATCGGCACGGTTTGCAGGGGAACAAGCGGATGATCAAGCTAATAACCAGAAGCTATTAAGGGAACTTACAACGCTGGGAGTTGAAATGCAGGTTCAACATTTGGAGGGCGCTTCAGCTTTCAGCCGAGCAAGATTCATCTGTGCTTTAGTGTTGTATGACCCGCGTTTAAAAGAGATCATACATGTAGAAGGAGCTTGCGAAGGCGTGATTATCTCTGAGCCCCGCGGTCAGGGGGGCTTCGGATATGATCCTTTGTTTTACGTGCCCGAGCTGGGGAAGACGATGGCTGAGCTTTCAGGCGAAGAGAAGAATCTCATAAGTCATCGGGGCACGGCTATGAAGCAGCTGCTGGCGAAGCTTCAAGCTAGATAAACAGAACGGCTGTATTGTATGGGTCACATACAACTGCAGCCGTTTTTTCGTATGCTTATTTTTAAACGAGCCTTCCGCGCTCTCACGTGTTATTTAATGGACACTTTGTACTCTTTAAGCCAGTAATTGACTTGGATCAAGTAGGCAAACATTTGCGGACCTGTCATCAATTGTCCAAACCAGGGCAGGTTAAATTCATTGCGATCAGATTCGGCCAGCTCGCGTATTTGCTTAGTATTGATGAAAGGTAATAGAGGTGAAGAGGGATCATTTAGGATGTTAAGCACCTGAGTTTTCACGGCTTGGGTATACAGCGGATTATGGGTTTTCGGATAGGGGCTTTTCTTACGAGTTAACACCTCTTCCGGCAGGAGTCCCTTAAGCGCCTTTCTTAAGATCCCTTTTTCACGGTCCCCTGAAGTTTTGATTTCCCATGGAATATTAAAGACATATTCGATTAAACGATGGTCACAGAAAGGGACCCTGACCTCGAGACCAACAGTCATGCTCATGCGGTCCTTACGGTCTAACAGCGTGGGCATAAAGCGTGTAATGTTGAGATAGGACATTTCCCTTATGCGCGCTTTCATGCCTTCCTCGCCTTTGAGTGTCGGCACTTCCTGCAGCGCTTGTTGGTAGCGGTCTTTGACATATTGCTCGGGATCGGTCCATTCCACGAATTCATTTGATAACAGAGCTATCCGATCTGGTGTGGATAATGCCCATGGAAATGTGTCGGCGTTCAGGGATTCTTCGCGGTGAAACCAAGGGTAGCCGCCGAACACCTCATCAGCGGCTTCACCCGAAAGGGCTACGGTAGCGCCTTTCTTAATTTCCTTACAGAACAAATATAACGACCCATCGATATCAGCCATACCCGGTAAATCACGGGCTAAGACAACCTGTTCGAGGGATTCAACGAGCTCAGGTGTGTCGAAATGAATGTAGTGATGCTGCGTTCCGAGAACATCGCTCATCAATTGAATCCATGGCGCATCGGAATTGGGCTGAAAATCGTTAGCCTTGAAATGCTTGTCATTATCGACATAATCAACTGAATACGTATGAAGGATCCCTTTTTGATTCGCTTCGTAATATTTCGCTGCTAGCGACGTTAAGGCACTGGAGTCGAGTCCGCCCGATAATAGTGTACATACCGGTACGTCAGACAACAGCTGGCGTTCAACAATATCAATCAGCAGTTCACGGATGGTTTCTGCGGTCTGCTCCACATTATCTTCATGTTCCTCACTTCGAAGCTCCCAGTAGGTACGTGTGGAGATCCCTGCGGGTGTAACGATCATAAATGTGCCGGGACGAAGTTCTTCCATATGTTTATATATGCCATGTCCGGGAGTGCGGGCAGGACCAACAGCGAAGATTTCCGCTAACCCCTCAGCTCCAACCTCCGCTGGAAATCCGGGGTGGGCGATGATTGCTTTAGGCTCAGACCCGAATAGAAACGTTTCATGCTGATAAGAAAAGAATAACGGTTTTACTCCAACGCGGTCTCTCACCAGTAACAAAGAACGCTCCTTGCTGTCCCAGATTGCAAATGCAAAGATCCCATTCAGCTTTTCAGGTGCGGCATGCCCCCACTCAACATAAGCGAGCAGCACAACCTCTGTGTCGCAATGGGTTTGAAACGCGTAACCGCGCAGCTCAAGTTCCTGTCGTAATTCGGGTGCATTATAAACCTCACCATTATATACAATGGTATAGGTTACATCATTGAATTGACGCACCATCGGCTGCGCACCGTTCTCAGGGTCCATGACGCTGAGCCGGCGATGGCCCAGTGCGCAATGATTCGTGAGCCACGTGCCAGAGGCATCGGGTCCTCTCGGCGTTAGTGTTTGGGTCATATTCTCAATAATGGACGGATAATGGGTAAGATCCTTCTTGAAGTCCATCCATCCTGTAATTCCACACATAGACTCGTTCCCCTCACTTTTGGATTGTGTTTGAACAATGCGAACAATAGATCAATGGTAAAACTTATGCGTTGCATGAGGATAAAATGTCTGTCCCTGTGGGGAAGTTAAGGATGTCTAATGGCATACAGATGAGGAGGAATAAGCAGTGAATATAACTCGGGCAGCATTTGTAAAAGTCATTCCGAATTCGGCGGGGCTTGAAGCGGAAGTGGATTTCGAGGCTCAGACCGAGGCAGGAACAACACGGTTTTATAGTGCAGTGCTGCGCAAAACTCCTAGTGGAGATTACGAAATGTCGCAGATGTTTGAGAAGGATGCCGATTATGAAGTTGATTGGTATGACAATTCGTTTCATCAAGCTTATTCAAATGTAACGGACGCGTGGCAGCACGTGGACCATGCATTGCTTGTGGATCAACTGCTGAAGCATTCGAATGTGAGAACTTCAATTGAAGCAGCGTTTAGTAAGCTTGAAGCCTAACATTGTCAGGTATTCGGAGATAAGAAGCGCTTGAAGTCGATAATCCGTCTGTGTTATATTGTCTAGGATGCTTTCTAGGGTTCCGTGGTGCAGTGCCAGTCTGGTCCAAGAGAAAGCACGCAGCATATTTTTAGGAAAGTGCTGTGACACGGAGGGATAAAAGCCCGGGAGATACACATGTGTATCTTCCAGGCTTTTTTTATGTATTTTGGTGATGAAGAAAGGGTTGATTCAATTGACATGGTTTTACTTGATTATTGCAGGTGTTTTTGAGGTGGTTTGGGCAATCAGCTTACAGAAAACAAACGGCTTTACACGTTTGATGCCTTCTATACTAACGGTGCTCGGCATGGGAATCAGTTTTTATTTTCTGTCATTAGCCCTAAAAGCTTTGCCCATTGGAACGGCTTATGCAGTATGGACAGGTATAGGAATTGCAGGAACTGCCGCTTTCGGTATGTTGTTTATGCATGAACCTGTGAATGCATCCCGCATGTTCTTTGTGGCATGTATCTTGATCGGCATCGTTGGGCTGAAGTGGACTTCTGGCTAAGTGATGCACTTGGGTGTCGTTGATGGATAAATTGTCTTACTGACGGTTAATGGTTTCATTTCGAATCATTTGTTCTAATTTCTCGATAAGTTGATTATGGATTTTAGGCGTTTGTTTGAACATAAAGAAGCGTCGCTTCTGTTTCAATAACGATAATAGATATTGTTTCTCTTCTAAAGTAAACATGAGCTTCACCTGCTTTCGTATAAACTAGACCTTGTCTGACCGTCGCCATGCAGCGCCGAACGCGCGCAAAGAGGTGCATTTTGTGGAATAGGTTCATGTTTAGTTTATCGCATATTTGTTGCAAATTCATTATGGAGCTTGCCGTAAAACGAGGAGGCCGACCTTGATAGGCCGGCCTCCATGCTTCGTTTGTGGAATAGAGATCCATTTCATAATCAGCAATCATAGGAATCAATATCATAATGCGCTATTAAGCACCATCCACCATAATATATGGAAAATTAATGCTGTTATGAATCTGTATATTATGATTTTATAGATGTGAATTCGCAGATTAATGTTAGTTCACATATTTGCCGTAGTCTGGAATAGCGACACGGTCAAACTCATTTACCAACTTCTCCAATGCATCCGATAATTCCTCACCCGCCATCGGCATTCCGTGACCACTAACGGCAGCAGCAGGCTTCAAAGCTGCTAATGTTTTAACAGATTCCCAGGCCGCTTGCCAGTCTGTCGTAAGATATCGAGGAGGTCCGCTGATCTCCTTCTTTTGTGTTAACACCTGATATAGCGAATCCTGCCTAACCGTAACAAATGCATCGCCTACAATTAGTGCCCGATCAGCTTCTCTAAAGAGGGATACGTGTCCCGGTGAATGCCCAGGCGTATGAATCCAGCGAAATCCTGACAATTGAGGCACGCTTCCATTAACCGGAAGGGTGTGTATGTTGTCTTCTAAATTTATGGGTTCATTAGGGAATAAAGGAGACAACTTAGCTACCATGCCGCCTTCCACGGTGGGGTCTGGTTCCGGATAACTCATTTGCCCCGTCAAGAAAGGCAATTCTAACTCATGAGCATACACAGGAACATTCCAATGTTTAACCAAATCAATAACGGCTCCCACATGGTCGAAATGACCATGCGTTAGAATGATAGCTTTTGGACGGGCATTCACACCGAAACGTTGTTCGGTAACAGCTATAATCTCATTCGCAGATTCAGGCATTCCGGCGTCAATGAGTACACAATCATTCGACTCTGGGTTGCCTACTAAACAAATGTTAACAATTTGGATCGTATGGCAATAAATATCTGGAGATATTTCTG
Organism: uncultured Paenibacillaceae bacterium; assembly: GCA_964447355.1. Taxonomy (GTDB): domain Bacteria; phylum Bacillota; class Bacilli; order Paenibacillales; family CAYUSG01; genus CAYUSG01. Next base: position 11,332 of record CAYUSG010000022.1, on the reverse strand, counting down.
TACCAAGACCACTTCTTATGGAAGTGGCAGGGATATATTTATAGTCACTGCCGTATTCTATTTCATTGTCCATGTTCATAGGTGCTCTCCTTCATTAACGTGGTAATCAATATAATGCCACATTAAATGAGGATTATTACTCGAAGCAGATGCTGCGACACCCCCCTAAAGAGGGGTTCTCATCCCTCGGAACGCAAAAAAAGCACCTGCAAATGCAAGTGCCTTTTTTGTAGCGTCCCAGGAGGGATTCGAACCCCCGACACACGGCTTAGAAGGCCGTTGCTCTATCCAGCTGAGCTACTGGGACAAGATGTTTTTCAAGGAAACATGAATTATAATATCACATGCTTTTTACGAAAGCAACCCAATAAAAATAGAAATTAAAAAGAAAGATTTTTCTGAATTTTTCATTTATTCGAGTGTGATTAACATTATGCTTGTTTTCTTTTCATTGTTTCGTCAAACTGATACACTAGGAACGAATAAGGAAGTAGGTGAGACAATGAATCATTACAAAGAGAATGTCGTCTTATTTCCGAAGACGATTGAATACTATCAGCTGAAGCTCACCCGCATGCTTGAGAATGAACAATACCGTGAAGCCCATGAACTCCTTAGTTTCCTAATCAAATGCCAAGGGGACGATCGTCAAACACAAGAAGAGTGGAAGGCCTTATATGATTGGCTGAATGATAATGTAATACATGCCGGCGTATATGACGAGGAAGAATTAACGGAGCTAGATATATATCGAGAGCAGGTTCAATCAAAAGCAGACCAAAACCATGCTTACACGAAGAAACTGCTGGATATCCTTCTGCAGGAAACTTCATCTATGGAACAGAAGATGCTTGCATTGGATCAACTTACTTATATTGATCATCAACAGATCAATGATATTCTGAAAAGGTGGTTAACAACTGTTGAGCTGCATCCACTTATACAGTACAAGGTGCTTCAAACCTTAAAGATTAGAGGCGTCACTGGTGAAGTGAATTTATCAAAATGCGGCGAACAAGCTGAAGTTGAGATCTCGCATACGCCGCTGGACATTAGTGAATTTCCAGATCGGATCATGCTTGTGAAGCAGCGCGTTGAACGTATTAGCGAGGTTCAGCACCCCGCACTGTCATATTTCGCTGAACAAACCTGGAAGGACTTTCTGCATTATATTTACGGAACGTCGATTTACGATCAACTGCTAACAGAAGACGAAGCAGGAATTGACACGTGGGCAGCGGCCCTTCATTTTACGGCTGTGGAATCCATGATTGGTCACGCTGAAGAAGAAGAAATTTTAGAGGCCTATGGTGTTACGCAAGCCATGCTATTTCGATTTGAGCAGGCTTGTGTTATTATCAAACGTTTTATAACAGCAGCATTTACTCGTGAATAGTGCCTGAATGTGTTGAAAAATGGGACGCAAAAGTACATAATGTGGTATCCTTGAAAAGGAAAGGTTTTATGTTATAATATAATGGTTATAATGGCAAGTAGCGGTATAAGGCTTTAATTGGAAAACTGTTTTCCTACATAAACCTTCAGCGTCTAAGCGCTTTGATTCAGTTTGGTCGAAGTGCGTGGATTGATGGTTTTTTGTTGTGATAAAGACAAGCCCATACGTGAAAAGCACGGTAAATATTTGGAGGGGAAGCATAAAATGAAAGCAAGCTGGGAAAAAATAGAGAAGAATGAAGGCATTCTTCATGTAGAACTAGGTGCAGATAAGGTGGCCGCCAGTCTGGATCAAGCATTTAAGAAAGTAGCCAAAAAAGTAAACGTACCAGGATTCCGTAAAGGTAAAGTACCACGTCAAGTGTTTGAAGCTAAATTCGGAATTGAAAGCTTGTATCAAGATGCCATTGATATTCTGCTTCCGGGCGCTTATGAAGAAGGCGTGAAAGAAACAGGTATTAAACCAGTTGCTCGTCCAGAAGTAGACGACATTGAATTTGAAAGTGGCAAGCCTGCAAAGTTTGCGATTAAAGTCATTGTTAAGCCTGAAGTTCAACTTGGCGAATACAAAGGTCTTGAAGTTGAAGCACAAGAAACAGAAGTGACTACAGACGAAGTAAATGCGGAGATCGAGAAACTACAAGAACGCCATGCAGAACTTGTCGTTGTTGACGAAGGTGCTGCTCAGAATGGTGATATGACCATCATTGATTTCGAAGGATTTGTAGAGGGTGAAGCATTCGAAGGCGGTAAAGCTGAGAGATATTCATTGGAATTAGGTTCTGGCAGCTTCATTCCTGGATTTGAAGATCAAGTGGTAGGCATGGAAACAGGTGATGACAAAGATATCACGGTTACATTCCCTGAAACGTATCATGCAGAGAACTTAGCGGGTAAAGAAGCGGTATTTAAAGTGAAGCTTCATGAAATCAAACGCAAAAATCTACCTGAGTTAGACGATGAATTTGCTAAAGATGTCAGCGAATTTGATACGCTTGAAGAATTGAAACAAGACACAGAAAACCGCTTGAAAGAGCAAAAAGAGCAAGCTAGCGAGCAAGCTAAGGAAACTGCAGTTATTGAGAAAGCCGCTGCGAATGCTGAGATTGACATTCCTGAGGCTATGATCGATACAGAAGTCGATTTCATGTTCCGCGACTTTGCTAACCGTCTAAGAATGCAAGGATTGTCCACAGAGATGTATTTCCAATTCTCTGGTCAAAACGAAGATCAAATCAAAGATCAAATGCGTTCAGACGCAGAGAAACGTGTACGCAATAATCTTGTCCTAGAAGCTATTGCTGCAGCTGAGAATGTTCAAATTACTGAAGAAGAGCTTAACGAAGAACTTTCCAAGCTTGCGGAGCAATATCAAAAATCAGCAGAAGAGATCAAATCAATTCTATCGGCAAACGGCAACCTTGAAGACATTGAACAGGATGTAGTGAACCGCAAAACGATTAAGCTTCTGCTTGAGAACAGCAAAACAGTTACAACCGTAGCTTAATTGAACAATACGAGAAAGGCACGTTGAACGATAGCGTGCCCTTTTTATAACATCAGAAAGTACAAGTTTTGAGCGAAGCTCAACCTTTCTGATGTTTCAAGAAAGGCTTCACCCAGGAATGTTTCTTCTTAGTCAGACCTCTACTGAGGCTTTTCTTGTACCTATCGAGAGGTGTTCCGATGGGAAGTGTACATAACTTAAACATTGATTCATACACTGTATCATGTGGGCAAATGACAGGTAAGCGCAACCATGATACAATGAAGGATGGAAAATTCCATCTGCAATTGTTGGTGAAACTGATACACAAGGGGTGGAGACAATGAATCTGGTTCCAATCGTCGTAGAACAAACCAATCGAGGAGAGCGTTCATACGATATTTATTCTCGCTTGCTAAAAGATCGAATTATTTTCTTAGGCAGTGCTATTGATGATGATGTGGCGAATGCAGTTGTTGCACAAATGCTGTTTCTTGCCGCTGAAGATCCTGAGAAGGACATTAGCTTGTACATTAACTCTCCTGGCGGATCGGTAACTGCCGGGATGGCGATATATGATACGATGCAGTTTATTAAACCTGACGTCTCCACAATATGCTTAGGCATGGCCGCTAGTATGGGGTCCTTATTGTTGACTGCAGGGGCGCCTGGGAAGCGGTTTGCATTGCCGAACAGTGAAGTGATGATTCATCAACCTTTAGGTGGGGTAAGAGGTCAAGCTGCAGATATTAAAATTCACGCAGACTGGATCATCAAAACCAAGCAAAAACTAAATCAAATCTATGTGGAACGCACTGGACAACCTTATGAGAAAATTGAACGCGATACAGATCGTGACAATTTCATGAGTGCTGAAGATGCTAAAGCATATGGTTTGATTGATGAGGTTATCACTCGGACAGATCATAACTTGAAGGGGTGATCCAATGTTTAAATTTAACGATGAAAAAGGGCAACTGAAATGCTCATTTTGCGGAAAATCGCAGGATCAAGTTCGCAAGCTTGTTGCGGGTCCTGGTGTATATATTTGTGATGAGTGTATAGAGTTATGCACTGAAATCGTGGAAGAGGAATTAGGCCAAGAGGAAGAAATGGACCTGAAAGAAATTCCTAAACCGCAGCAAATTCGCGAGATTCTAGACTCATACGTCATCGGACAGGATCAAGCTAAGAAATCGATGTCCGTAGCAGTTTATAATCATTACAAGCGTATTAACACAAAAGGCAAGAGCGATGATGTAGAATTACAGAAAAGTAATATCATGATGCTGGGTCCAACGGGCAGCGGTAAAACATTGCTTGCACAAACCTTAGCGAAGATATTAAACGTTCCATTCGCGATTGCTGATGCCACATCATTAACGGAAGCTGGATATGTAGGAGAAGATGTTGAGAATATTCTTCTTAAATTAATCCAAGCAGCCGATTATGATGTAGAGAAGGCTGAACGCGGGATTATTTATATTGACGAAGTGGATAAAGTAGCGCGTAAGTCGGAGAATCCATCCATTACAAGAGATGTTTCTGGTGAAGGGGTTCAACAAGCGCTTCTGAAAATTCTAGAAGGCACAACGGCTTCTGTTCCGCCTCAAGGTGGACGCAAGCATCCGCATCAAGAATTTATTCAAATCGATACGACAAATATTTTGTTTATTTGCGGCGGCGCGTTCGACGGACTGGAGCAATTAATTAAGCGCAGAATTGGTAAGAAGGTTATTGGCTTCAATAGTGAAGGTACAAAAACGAACGAATTGAAACCAGGCGAATACCTTTCCATGGTTCTGCCGGAGGATTTGCTTAAATTCGGCTTAATTCCTGAATTCGTAGGACGTTTGCCTGTGATTTCTACCTTAGAGCCGCTTGATGAAACAGCTTTAATGCGTATTCTGTCTGAACCGAAGAACGCCTTAGTAAAGCAGTATAAGAAACTGCTCGAAATGGACAACGTGGAGCTGGAATTTGAACAGGATGCCTTGGAAGCCATTGCCAAAGAAGCAATCAAACGTAACACAGGCGCAAGGGGGCTTCGCTCGATCATTGAAGGTATTATGCTGGATGTGATGTTCGAGGTGCCAAGTCGTGATGACGTAACCAAATGTGTGATTACGAAGAAGACAGTAGAAGAAAAGTTGCCTCCTGAGCTTAAGACCAAAGACTCTAAAGGCAAGAATAAGAAAGAAGAAAGTGCATAGAGCGATATAGACTTTTACCAGGTTCCACCAATCCAAGCTTATGAGGGTTGGTGGTTGTTTGGTATTCATGGGAGAGTTGAAGGTTATGTATCTGAGACAAAATACGCTGCCAGTGAAGGTGGGTGACCTTACCATTGGCGGGACGAATGAAGTGATCATTCAGAGCATGTGCACGACGAAAACAGCCGATGTGAAGGCGACCGTCGAGGAAATTTTACGTTTAGAAGAGGCTGGCTGTCAGATTGTTAGGGTGACGGTAAATAATAACGAGGCTGCTGAAGCGATTAAGGAAATCAAAAAGCACATTCATATTCCGCTCGTAGCTGACATTCATTTTGATTACAGATTGGCGTTAAAAGCGATTGAAAATGGTGTTGATAAAGTTCGAATCAATCCAGGGAATATCGGTAGACGCGAAAAGGTTGAAGCGGTCGTTAAGGCATGTAAAGAAAGAGGCATTCCGATTCGTATTGGGGTGAATGCAGGCTCCTTAGAGAATCATTTACTTGAAAAATACGGTTATCCCACACCTGAAGCGATGGTGGAAAGTGCATTATTCCATATTGGTATCTTAGAAGAGTTGGATTTCCATGACATTATTGTTTCGCTGAAGGCGTCTGATGTCCCCATGGCTATAGCGGCTTATACTGAAGCTGCGAAGCAAATACGATACCCCCTTCATCTAGGGATTACGGAAGCGGGAACTTTATTCTCAGGCACGATTAAAAGCTCTGCGGGGATAGGTGCGTTGCTATCGATGGGCATTGGCTCAACGGTAAGAATATCATTGAGTGCTGATCCTGTGGAAGAAGTCAAGGTGGCAAGGGAATTGCTAAAGGCATTTGGCCTCATTTCCAATGCTGCAACGTTGGTATCCTGTCCAACATGCGGGCGTCTGGACATTGATTTATTCTCCATTGCTAATGAAGTAGAGGAGTACATTTCCCAAATCAAGGTACCTATTAAAGTATCAGTATTAGGCTGTGCTGTGAACGGACCGGGGGAAGCAAGAGAAGCTGACATCGGTATCGCTGGCGCACGCGGCGAAGGTATGTTGTTTAGGTATGGTGAAATGGTTCGTAAAGTACCGGAAGCGGAGCTGTTAAACGAATTGAAGAAAGAAATTGATATAATCGTAGAGCATTATAATCGAACAGGCGAGATTCCTGGACGCAAGCATGCTCATACGGCACAATAATGTTAAAGACTAAACGAAGACCTGTTAAGGATGCAGCATGAAGCGGTAGGATAGCTTTTGCTGTCATATTCCTTATCGGGTCTTTTTTTCTATGATCTACGATTAGCCCCTCCTATATGCGGCAATACTACGAAGTAAAACAAGGTAGTACTGGATTGGGAGGAGTTTGATATGGATTTAACGCTTGTACTATTACTCGTTCAAGGGTTCTTTGGTGTGGTCATTGGATTATATTTCTGGAATTTGCTTCGGAGTCAGCAATCAAGTAAATCAGCAGTGGATCGGGAATCGAAGAAAGAAATGGAGCATCTAAGAAAATTGCGATCTGTTCAATTAAGTAAGCCGCTTGCGGAGAAAACGCGTCCTTCTTCGATGGAAGAGATTGTGGGTCAGAAAGAAGGATTGAAAGCGTTGAAGGCGGCTCTATGCGGACCTAATCCACAGCATGTGATAATTTATGGTCCGCCTGGGGTTGGTAAGACCGCGGCAGCTCGTGTCGTGTTGGAAGAAGCGAAGAAGAATAGCTCATCACCGTTTCAACAGGATGCCAAATTTACGGAAATTGATGCCACAACAGCTAGATTCGACGAACGGGGCATTGCCGACCCTTTAATCGGCTCTGTGCATGATCCGATATATCAAGGTGCAGGGGCGATGGGTGTTGCGGGGATACCCCAGCCTAAGGCGGGTGCAGTGACCAAAGCGCATGGCGGTATTTTATTTATTGATGAGATTGGCGAATTACATCCCGTCCAAATGAATAAATTATTGAAGGTATTAGAGGATCGCAAAGTGTTCTTAGAAAGCTCTTACTATCATGCTGAAGATCAGAACATACCTAAGCACATTCATGATATTTTTCAAAACGGTTATCCTGCAGATTTCAGACTGGTTGGAGCCACAACGCGCAGCCCGGAAGAACTGCCCCCAGCTCTTAGATCACGCTGCATGGAAATTTATTTCCGTCCGCTCCTTCCTGAAGAAATTGGAGTGATTGCCAAGAATGCTTTGGATAAGATCGGTCTATCATATGAGCCGAAGGCTATAGAAGTAGTCAAGAAATTTGCATCCAATGGACGCGAAGCGGTCAATATTGTCCAGCTTGCATCAGGAGTAGCTATGACGGAAAAGCGCAATACTATCCATGCGGCAGATGTGGAATGGGTGGCCAACAGCAGTCAAATTGCACCGCGCCCTGATAAGAAAATACATAACGAACCACGTATCGGATTGGTGAACGGATTAGCCGTTGCTGGACCGAATATGGGATCTTTATTAGAAATTGAAGTGACCGCTTCAGAGGTGGAGCCAGGTCGTGGTTCTGTGAATATTACAGGGGTGGTAGACGAAGAGGAAATGGGCGGCGGGGCTAAAACCATTCGCAGAAAGAGCATGGCCAAAAGCTCCCTGGAGAATGTGCTTACGGTATTAAGACGACTTGGGTTCCGACCAGATGATTACATTCTGCATATCAATTTTCCAGGGGGAATTCCAGTGGATGGCCCTTCAGCGGGTATATCCATTGCTACGGCAATTGCATCAGCCATTAAACAGGTCCCGGTAGACAATAAACTGGCCATGACAGGTGAGGTAAGTATACATGGGCAAGTGAAGCCAGTAGGCGGAGTCATGGCTAAAGTCGAGGCTGCGATGCAAGCAGGGGTATCAAAGGTTTTCATTCCACAAGAAAACTGGCAGGACATGTTCAATCATATGAAGGGGATTGAAGTGATTCCAGTGCAAACTTTGGAAGTTGTTTTAACAGAAGCGCTGGGACGTGCAAGTCTTGAGCAAGAAACAATCGTGAAGGATGTTATGAGGAGCCCAATTTCACCGATACTCCAAGTGAATCCCAACTCTATAAAGGGGTAACTTGGTTAGATAATGAAGCAGTAGCCTGAAATTGGTATTTTCAAATCAGTTTTGATACAATGTAAATCACAGCTAACGCAAAAGGCATTGGAGGTGCTGGTGGATGGGGCTAAACAAAGCTAAACCGCGTCGTTTGCCCTTGCTTCCTTTAAGAGGGCTATTAGTCTACCCAAGTATGGTTCTGCATTTAGATGTGGGTAGAGATAAATCGGTGAAAGCTTTGGAACGAGCCATGGTCGAGGATCATATGATCCTGTTAAGCTCACAATCTGAAGTCAATATCGAAGATCCGAAGCAAGAGGATATTTATAAAATTGGTACCATTGCTAAAGTGAGGCAGATGCTTAAGCTGCCGAACGGCACGATACGTGTTTTGGTTGAAGGCGTTGTACGTGCTGAGACGATTGAATATTTGGATACGCCTGATTTCTATGAAGTAATGGCTCGGGAGCTGCCAGAGGAACTGACAACAGACCCGGAAATTGATGCATTAATGCGCACTGTCCTAAATCAATTTGAGCATTACATCAATCTGTCTAAGAAAGTAACACCGGAAACACTGGCTGCAGTTTCTGATATTGAAGAGCCGGGACGGTTGGCTGATGTGATTTGCAGTCATCTTTCATTAAAAATAAAAGATAAGCAGGATATTCTAGAAACCATTAATGTTAGAGAGCGGCTGGAACGCATTCTAGATATTTTAAATAATGAACGTGAGGTTCTGGAGCTTGAACGCAAAATCTCACAGCGTGTGAAGAAACAAATGGAGAAAACGCAGAAAGAATACTACCTGCGTGAACAAATGAAGGCCATTCAGAAAGAACTGGGTGAGAAAGAAGGCCGTGCAGGTGAAGTTGAGGAGCTCCGAAATCAGCTTAGTGAAACCCCCGTGCCTGAAAAGGTCAAAGAGAAAATTGAAAAAGAAATTGACCGCTTAGAGAAAATGCCAGCGTCCTCTGCAGAGGGCTCGGTCATACGAAATTATGTAGATTGGCTGCTTGCACTACCGTGGGAGAAGAATACCGAGGATGATCTGGATATTAAGAAGGCAGAAGAGATTCTGAACGAAGATCATTATGGCCTTGAGAAGCCCAAGGAACGGGTTCTAGAGTATTTAGCAGTTCAGAAGCTTGTCAAGAAGCTGAAAGGTCCTATTCTATGTTTAGTAGGTCCTCCTGGCGTAGGTAAAACGTCAATCGCCCGATCGATTGCCAAATCACTGGGTCGTGAATTCGTAAGAATTTCACTTGGCGGGGTTCGAGATGAAGCGGAGATCAGAGGGCATAGGCGCACTTATGTAGGTGCAATGCCGGGACGCGTCATTCAAGGGATGAAGACAGCCGGGACTAATAACCCAGTATTTTTATTGGATGAAATCGACAAGATGGCGATGGATTTCCGCGGGGACCCAGCGTCAGCTTTATTAGAAGTCTTAGACCCTGAGCAGAACAGCACCTTCTCAGATCATTTTATTGAACTGCCATTTGATCTGTCTAATGTGATGTTCGTGACTACAGCCAATGCGGTGCATAATATCCCAAGGCCGTTATTAGATCGCATGGAAATGTTGTATATTCCAGGCTATACGGAGCTTGAGAAGCTCAAAATTGCAGAACGTTACTTACTGCCTAAGCAAAAGCGTGAGCATGGACTAGAGGAGCAGCAGTTAACCCTTGATGAAGATACGCTGCTGTCGGTAATACGCCATTATACGCGCGAAGCGGGTGTGCGTAATCTAGAACAGCAAATGGCGGCATTAAGCAGAAAGGCAGCTAAAAAGCTAGTCTCAGGTGAGGCCGAAGCGATAACAATTCATCAAGATAACCTTGAGGATTATCTAGGTCCTGAGAAATTCCGTTACGGAATGGCTGAGGTCGAGGATCAGATTGGAGCTGTAACGGGTCTAGCTTGGACAGAAGTTGGCGGAGATACTTTAGTCATAGAAGTATCTGTGATCAAAGGCACAGGAAAGCTTACCTTAACCGGTAAGCTCGGTGATGTGATGAAGGAGTCGGCACAGGCTGCATTCAGTTATACACGAGGCAAAGCGGATGAATTAGGTATCTCTCCTGATTTTCATGAGAAGAACGATATACACATTCATATTCCTGAAGGAGCGATTCCGAAGGATGGGCCTTCGGCGGGGATTACGATGGCGACGGCATTGATTTCCGCATTAACGAATATTCCTGTTTCTAGAGAAGTGGCTATGACGGGTGAGATTACGCTAAGAGGCAGGGTGCTTCCGATCGGGGGCTTGAAGGAGAAGTCACTCGCTGCTCACCGGGCAGGCATCAAGACAGTGCTGCTGCCAAAAGATAATGAGAAAGACCTGCAGGACATTCCTGACAGTGTACGAAAGGACCTAGATTTCAAGGTCGTCAGCCATATGGACGAAGTGCTTGAATATGCGTTGGTTAAACCCGTGCAGGTCCAATAGAAAGTAGTGAACAGTATTGAAAGTCAATCAAGCTGAATTTATTATAAGTGCAGTCGGTCCTGATCAATACCCTCAGGACGGGCTGCCTGAATTTGCTTTAGCGGGAAGATCTAATGTAGGGAAATCATCTTTAATTAATCGGATGATAAATCGCAAGAACTTAGCCCGTACCAGCTCCCAGCCCGGGAAAACGCAAACCTTGAATTACTACAAAATTAATGATGCATTATATTTTGTTGATTTCCCTGGGTATGGTTACGCTAAAGTGTCCAAGACACAGCGAGAAGCCTGGGGGAGAATGATCGAGAAGTATTTATTAGAACGCGAAACATTAAAGCTTGTTATGCAAGTTGTGGATCTACGCCACCCTCCGAGTAAGGATGACCAGCTTATGTATGATTGGTTATCCCATTTCGATCTGCGCAGAATCGTCGTTGCTACGAAAGCGGACAAAATACCGAAGACCAAATGGGACCGTCATCTAAAGGTAGTAAAGGACACACTTCAAATGCAGCCACAGGACGAATTGGTTCTATTCTCGTCTGAGACGGGTTTAGGGAAAGACGAGCTGTGGGGAAAGCTGGAACGATGGATACCTCGTCCTGATTCAAACAGTTCCATCGCGGAAATTGAATAAATTAATCTGGGGGCTTATGCTGATGTTATAG
>CAYUSG010000021.1:0-34368 GCA_964447355.1 uncultured Paenibacillaceae bacterium | reverse complement strand
CAAAATAAGAAAAGCTTCTATCGGAGCCTATCAATGATGTGCATTCGTGCTTATAATGTAGCTTTTCTTGAAACATCAGACAGGTTGAGCTCCGCTCAAAACTTGTACTTTCTGATGTTATAAGAAAAGTTTCTATCGATGCCTATCAATGATGTGCAACAACATATATGTAAACAGCCTATTTACATGTGTTTTAAGCCAAATTATAATAATTATAAAAATGTTTTCCTCGACCAAAATAGTTGGCTGAAACAAAAATAATAATCATTCTCAAACACCATGCTGCTCCGAGTATTCGGAAGCAGCATGTGTTATTTTACAGGGCTTAAAAATGATTTGCATTCTCACTTAGATCGGAGTGGTACACATGTCCAACAATGCAAAACCTCTTCACATATCCCATTCATCAAAGCCTCCAAAGCGACATACCGCCCCAAATCCCCGCGCTTCCATGCTGTTCAAGGCTTGGCTTCAACGTTACGGGGAAGGGGCGGCTGCAATGCTCAGCGGTCTCCTTATCCTGCTAGCTTGGTTCATAGAAGCCAGTTCAAGTCAGGCAGCTATAGCACTGTATCTCTCTGCCTTTCTCGTTGGCGGCTATGTCAAAGCGCGCGAGGGTATCTTGACCTTCGTACATGAACGAGAGATCGATGTGAACTTGTTGATGATTGTGGCGGCCATAGGAGCCGCTGGTATCGGCTATTGGACGGAGGGTGCCGCCTTGATCTTCATCTTCTCGCTCAGCGGGGCGCTTGAAAGCTATACGTTAGAACGCAGCCATCGCGATATCTCCGCTCTCATGGACCTCTCCCCTGAAACAGCACGGCTGCAGCAGAACGGTGAAGAAGTCATAGTCGCTGTGAGCGAATTACAAAAAGGCCACCACCTGCTTGTTAAGCCAGGCGATCGTATCCCCGCGGACGGATTGGTGCTTAGCGGTCTCAGCGCAGTTAACCAAGCTGCCATCACGGGTGAATCGATCCCCGTAGATAAAGCTCCCGGTGATAAAGTGTACGCGGGGACATTAAACGGACAGGGCGCCATCGTCATAGAAGTAACCCAGACCAGCGACAGCAGTTTGTTCTCGAGAATAATCCAACTTGTCCAAGAAGCGCAGAGTGAAATGCCCCGTTCCCAGCGCTTTATAGAGCGATTCGAACGCATCTACGCAAAGATAATCCTGCTGCTCACCCTCCTATTAATCCTCTCTCCTGTTCTGCTTGACTGGAGCTGGGGCGACGCATTCTATAAAGCCATGGTATTCTTAGTCGTGGCATCGCCCTGTGCTTTAGTTGCTTCCATTATGCCTGCAGTCTTGTCCGCCATTTCTAACAGTGCCCGTAAGGGGGTGCTGTTTAAGGGCGGTGCGCATCTACAGAACCTTGCGCACTGCAGCGTCGTTGCCTTCGATAAGACAGGAACACTCACACGCGGTGAGCCGCATGTAACTGACATTGAAGCCTTACAGCAGTATAACCAAGATGAAGTTCTCTTGTACGCTGCTTCGATTGAGAGTTTATCCGAGCATCCCATCGCTCAGGCCATAGTGAAGAAAGCCCAGGCACTGCATTTGCAGTTGGAACAACCAGACAACTTAAACTCTAAGACAGGCTTGGGGGTGGAATCTAAAATGGGAGGTCAGCAATGGAGAATTGGGAAGCCATCCTTTATGGACGAAGCTTACTTAGAACCTGGCATCGTCTCCCGCATTGAAGCCCTTGAGCAGCAAGGAAAGACCGTCATTGTCATGCAGAATGAGCACGGCATTGCAGGTATTCTAGCATTAAGAGATCAGATTAGGCCGCTGACCCAGAAAGCAATTCAGCAGCTTAAATCTGTAGGCTTCCATATCGCTATGCTGTCTGGCGACCAAGAAGCTACAGCACAAGCGATTGCCAAGGAGGCGGGCATCGATCTCGTATTCTCAGAGCTGCTGCCTGAAGATAAAGTTACCCACATCAGGAAGCTTCAAGAACAATACGGACCCGTTGTGATGGTTGGCGACGGCATTAACGATGCACCTGCTCTAGCTGCCGCTGCGCTTGGGGTAGCTATGGGCGCAAAGGGGAGTGATGCCGCGCTGGATACCGCTGACGTCGTTCTCATGAATGACGATATCCAGCGCATAGCAGAAGCGGTAACACTGAGCAAGCGTACCCAACGCATTATTGTGCAAAATATCATTTTCTCTATTTCAGTCATTGCTGTACTGATCATTACGAATTTCATTCAAGGTATTGCCCTTCCATTAGGTGTTATAGGCCATGAGGGCAGCACAATTCTAGTCATTCTGAATGGGCTTAGACTACTAAGGTAGCAGCAGCGCACCTATAAACTCATCAGCCATTTACAACGCTATAGTTCATATTTGCGATGATAATAAGCTAACCACGCCATAAATACCTTGAGCCGCATTATATAATCTTCGAAGCTGCCGAATTCGTGTATTTTCAAGCTGTTATGGATGTCTAATGCTTTGGCATATACGCTGTCAATGAAGGCTTCTTCCGTCCTTGCTTTGTGTAAATCCGTCCAACGGTATAACGTCACCTCGGATAAAATCACCCCATGGTAGTACGGCGAGATATTCGCCATGCCGGGTGAAAACTCATCGTAGACCAGCCCGGTCAAATCAGACCCATACCAGAAATAATAAAGCGGACTGCGAGGATCATGCCAACACACAATGCCATTAACATTAAATGGATGGGGGTGAGGATACGCCCGAATGTCCTTATCTTTGATATCTAGAAATATTTGTTCAATGAATGTGCTCACCTTGATCTCCTCCTGCAATCAAACCATATTGCTTAACTAATGCAGCTGCTTCCTTGCTGCTTTCTACACGCAGCTTCTTCAGAATATTCCCCACATGTACCTTCACCGTTCGAATGGAGATCACAAACCGTTCCGCAATTTTCGGTTGGGTTAACCCCTGATCAATACAAGCAAGAATCTCCAGTTCCGTTGCAGTCAGCTCGTGTTCCAACTCTTTCCTCTTAAATTCTCGCTCCAGCTGCTTCAGCCGCCTAAATTCTGCCCGCATTTCATCAGCTACAGCGGCATTAATAGGGGACTGATTATGGAAAGCTGAACGGATCGCATCTGGTATGCCCTCGAAGTTGGATTTTACATGATAATCCAAGGCCCCAGCCTTGAAGGCTTCGAAGATAACCTCCTTCTCCTCGAGCGAGGTCAGCATGATCACCTTGGTGCCGTATATCCTGCTTACTTCTGCAGTCATCTCAATACCTTCAATATCACCCGACAGCATAATATCCATTAATACTACATCCACTTCATACCGCTCAAGCTGTTCAAAAGCCTCGGCTCGTGATGTTGCGACGGCCACAATCTCAAGGTCGGGCTGCTGAGACAAATAAGCCTTCAAACCACGCAGCCAGTCCCGATCATCCTCGACCATAAGCACCTTTATGCTAGTCATTCACCGGCTTCTCTCCTTTTCGCTTGGGAAATAAGAGCGTAACGGCCAGCCCTTCTCCCTGCTTACTGTGCAGTTCAATCCAGCCTCCGTGCTTCTCCATTACACTGTAGCAATACGCCAAACCTAAGCCGAAATGCTGCGCTTCATTGCCTTTTGTCGTATAGAAAGGCTCCATAACCCGCTGCAGCTGAGCCTTGCTGAGTCCTGGACCTGAATCCTCGACAACAAGCGCCCAATGTTTCCTGTGCTTGCTGCAGCGAAGCGTTATAGCTCCCTTGCCATTCATCGCCTCCACTGCATTGGCAATAATGTTGTGGAGTACCTCTTGCAAATGAACCGGGTCCCCGTTCACAACAGGGTCTGCATCCCAATGAACATCGATGTCCACCCCTTCAAGCATCGGTCGAAGCGAGTGCAGCACCTGCTCTGCCGTCTTCATCAACCGAACCGGTTGTTTCTGGATGATGACATCACGGGTCATCTGCTGCACTCTGCCCATCATCGCTTGAATGTGCGCGGCGGCGTTAAGCATCACTTGAATATCCTCGACTGCCTCTTCATTCCCTTGCGCGAAGGCGTCAGACTTAAGCTTCTCGCCGAACAATCGTATTTTACCTATATCATTTTTAATCGCGTGGTTCAGAATAGCTGTACCTGAGGTAATGGCTTTCAATGTATAAACCAGCCTGCGTCTTTGGACCAGCAGCTTCACATCTAGAAAGCCAAACGTAAACAAGCCAATCAGGAACAGAAAAGCGCCAAAGGCTATGATCCACGTATTATATCTCCACATCTCATACATTCCAAAACTAGGGAGCACATAGTTCATAATCGTAGTATAAAGCATAGGAATAATTACCGCTATAGAGGTTAACAGATGCGTTCGGATCGCAGTTCTGGACATTTCTCTTTTGAAGAGCATCACGATTGCACCTAGGACAACACTGGCTCCTGCCCACCACACTACGCCCTTAAACCAAATGGGATGAGTCACGGTGTACATCGGTGTAAAAAGAACCCACAGTATGATGGGAACGAGTAAAATAACAGCAAAATATCGCTGGCAGGACCGTATCCAATCAGGCAAACCCGAAGCATTATAACGAAGCGCAAACATCAAAAACGCATAGGGTGTACCATAATACGACACTAATGACGCCCCTGCTTGAAGGACCTGAAAGCTATACGCTTGTGCCGTCCACCCTTGTGAGAGCAGATAAGGCCGAATTGAATCACCGATAAGCGCGGCTAAGGCTCCGAATGACCCACAGAACGCCACTGCACTTAACCAGCGAACCGCGCTTGTATTGCGATCGATAATCAGTAATGCGCTGCCTATGCCTATTAGCGTAAACCAAACGAATAACATGAGTGATCGCCCCGTTTTCCAACTTTCTTCCATTGCATCCCAGTATAGCACAGGTCTGTAAAACAGCAGTAGCATAATCAGGTATCTGCGCATCCATCAAAGGCAATAAAATAGACCGTCAATGGCATCTAATCGTTCAGATAGCCACAGACAGTCCAGAGGTTCAACACTTTGCACTATTTTACTGTTAGACCCAACGGTCAATTCGCGCCACAATACCTTCGTACCACTTCGTTTCATTCTCCGCCTGCAAAGCCCAGTCCGAGCTGTACTGCATAAACGCCCCTAAATGAGTCCCACGCGGTTTCTCCTTCGCTGCGTTTGCCTTAGCCAGCAGCTTCTGGAAATGCATAAGCCGCAGCGGAATAATCTTAACATCCCCGCCGTAGAAGTCCACCTTGAGCCGATGTAAGACATAGAAGTGAGCTACCGTTGCTTCATGCAGATTAGGTGCGATAAACAGACAAAAGGTTGGTTTACCTGATTTCTTCTGATGGTTTCCGCAATGCCTGGCAACCGGCTCGCCTTCCATCTCATATTGCCTTGCGCCGCTCGACATCGTGACCTCGACTAGCAGATCAAAGCCCTCATATTGGCAAAGAATATCCGGTTGATTCCCGGACGCAGTGTGAAGCGGCATCCCTGCATCATCCATCTTGAAATGCCCGTCAATCTGCCCATCATTCAGCATAGCCATCGCTCGCCATACGTTCCATTCCAAGAACAACGGCTGATCAATCACATTCTTGGCTACAATATCACGGAACACAGCCTCGATATCCTCATATTCTTGATAGGTTCTTAGCTGCTCCTTCTGCTTATGCAGATGTGCCTGGAATTTCTTGGTCCGCAGGGCGTCCCGAATATCTTTCAATTCATCTATAGGGCTATCTGTTAACACCATGGGTTCAATGGTCGAAGCTTCAGCTTGCTGCAACACCTTAATATCCTCGAGCAATCTAGCTCGATCATCCCCGTACAAGCGAGGCTGTGACTGATCGAACAGATACGCTTTAAATTCATCTGCTGAACTGAAGTCCTTAGGCATTCGCTCACAATGCTCCAGCACGAACTGAATATCGGATTGCTTGTCTGGACTGACCACCAGCTTATAGGTTCTCGGTTCAAGTGAAACAAGCTGGGATGCACGCATATAACGAATCGCTGCATCAGCATAATCTAGATGATTACGCCATTTCTGCTTTAGAAACTTTGTTAGCGATACAGAGGTTCCCTTCTGCTCACGCAGCCTTAACGTTCCTCCCGCGATCTGCGTGCGGTAAATGTGCTGCATCTGTTCCATGGCTGTTGCTTCAACCAGCCTCTTATAGCTGGTCTTGGTTCGATCCATACTGCGCCGAGCCGTGCGGAAGGCTTCGATCTTTGCCTTAACTTGATCATAAAGCTCATAGTGGATCATCTCCATGAAGAACAGCGCAATCTCGTCTTTCGACAGCCCTTCCATATCGACCACAAGGCGCAGCAGCTCAAGGTAGGGCTTCACTCCAAATTCGCCTTCACGATCTATATGATAAGGGGACGGCAGCTGGAATTTTAATAATTGCCTCAACAAAGCTTCCTCAGGACGTTTGCCATGCACAAACGCTTGTCCCGCTTCTGTCATAGCCAAGGCAGGTTCCAAATTCACTAGTCCCAACGCCTTAGGCCCGCGGTTAATCCGATCCCTTGCTCCGAAATCACTGTTTGCCTGCAGCGAGCCCTCGAAGAATTCCGCTTGGCTCAGCTTACTGGCGAAAGCCCTCTGTGTCTCTTTATCCCAACGCCGCCCCGCAAATGCAGTCAGCAGCAGGTTGATCTCTTCTCGCATCTTCATCGGTGTTCTCGGTGAGGTCACGAAGAATAAATTAGGTTTACCGGTAATCGATGCCATAGTCTTAGGACACTCCTTAATAGTTACAAACTATGATATGCTTCACTGCGCTTTTGAACCGATTCCTGATATTCACGGCATATGTTTTATCGTACTCATCCACAATGTAGTCCTTATACAGCTCATAGGTGAGATCGGTCTTGCCGATGACCATCATCGCTTTACATTCCAGCTGCTTATAAGCTTCAGCCAATCTTCGATGTTCCTCTTCATTAAAACCATCTGCGGCATCCAAATTGCCATAATCATTAAAAATCGTATCATAAGGCGGATCTAGAAACATGAAATCGTCTTTCGAACTTTTCTCGAAGATAGAAGCAAAGTCTGTATTAAATATCTCTGCCCGCTGCAGCAACCCATGATGCTGGTCTGTAATCAATTGAGTATTAAAATGTTTATAGCGGCCAAACGGCACGTTATATTCGCCATTGCGGTTGTAACGAATCATCCCGCTGTAGGCTGTCTTGTTAATAAAGAAATAAACGACCGCATCCAGCCACTCATCTACCGGATAATTGAAATATTGTCTAAATAGATAATATAACGCCTCATTCTTATTCTCTACATAAGCGTCGGCCTGAGCCGCTGCCTTCAACTGTTCGTATTCCGCTTGCTGTGTTTCATAAAGCGCCTGCAGCTGATCCAGCTGCTTTCTCATCTCAGGGTATTGATCTCTTAGGGTGCGATAAAATTGAATCAATCTAGCATTGACATCATTGATGATCGCTTTTTCAGGCTCCAAATAGAAGAACAACGCACCGCCGCCGAAAAAGGGTTCGATGTAAGTATCATATTGAGCGGGGATATAGGATTCAAAATGCTTGATTTCCGTCCACTTGCCCCCGCGGTATTTTACAATTGGCTTCATGAGTCCTCCAGTGTTGAATGATTAGTATACCTCATTATAGGTTCCGCCCAACAAATCTGTAAACACCTGTTCGCATCCTGTCGGATATCAACGCATCAAGAAAGCCCCAGGATCGTATGAAACGATAACCCGAGGCTTCTCGCGGCGAACATAAATTATCCATAATAAGAACCTTGTTTCTCCTGATAGGCTGTGATTAACAGCCAAATAGCACTGGCTACATGCATGATGAAACCAACGATAGGAATCCAGCCAAAACAGGAGGTTGCAATGCCGAGAATGCTGGGACCCTTGGAAGTATTCTCATTCGCTGAGAACACCAAGGTGACAATATGAAGAATCAACATGAGCACCAGCGGCATCCATGCAAAAGATATGACAATTAAACCGCCTAATACAGGAATCGCCAGAATGGCTTCCAGACCACCCGCGATCCATTTTAATGTATTTGATGTGCTTGAACCGTTCATTAGATATACACTACCTCCATTCAGGCGATAATTCGATTAAGTCAGTTCAACTATATTATAGGATATGAGATTTTACAATCCCGCATGTCTGGGGTCAGGTTTGCGGGTTAAAGAAACTTTTTGGATTTTCGCAAAATCGTCAATTGTAACATTCTGCATTTTGGGATATTATTGCAATATGGTTTGCAACATACTTTCACTAAATTGAAAAATTTTGCAGCGTTTTTAGTGCAACTTTTTGTGGTTATTATCGTTTAACATATTAGGAGGTGACGAGATGAGAAAGCTGTTTTATGTATACTTAATGTTTATGCTGGTCGCCAGCTGCAATTCGATAAGTGAAACAAGCCCCAAAGCAGAACCCCACATAAAACCTGCTTCTTCAGAAATCACGGTTACTTCTGCTTATGAACCTTAAAAGCATTCCTTTCATATACGTTAATTACAGCCACCCATGAGAAATGGGTGTTTTTTCTTTTATCAGGATGTTGCATGAAAAGCGGTGAAGGTTGGCATATTAAAAAAGTATTTTCGAAGAATAACCATAAAATGGAGGGCTATACCCAATGAACAATGTGTCCAACCAAATCCGTCAATGTGAGCACATCATTAATCAATTAATGCAGCAAACACAGCAAGCCAGCACATTATACCAACAAATGCTGCAAAAAGAGCAGCAAAACGCTTCACAGCTTGAACAATTAGCACAGCGCGAACGTCAAGCGGTCCAAACCATTCAACAAGCCCTACACGGGCATCAGCTTGCGATGCAGCAAATGCAGCAATGCCTGCACATCTGCGCAACACTTGAACAACAAGTCGGTCAAATGACTCACATGTCTCATATGACCATGGGCAATATGAATCCAAGTTTCCAGAACCAAACAGGCCGCTACTTTAATCCAACACATTAATCATTATCAGTAAAATTGGGCCGGCCAACGTCACATTCTCGACTTTGGCCGGCCCTGTTATATTCACGGCTTTAATACGACTTTGATGCAGTCATCCGTCTTTGTATCGAAGATTTCATAACCATGCTGCGCTTCTTCCAGCGGCAGTTTATGGGTAATAATATCCGTAGGATCGTATATCCCATTCTGAATCTGCTCGAATAATGCGGGCAGGTAGTGTATCACCGGGGCTTGCCCCATTTTCATCGTAATGTTGCGGCTGAAGAAATCCCCCAGCGGGAAAGCATTATATCTCATGCCGTACACTCCGGTCAACTGAAGTGTCCCTCCCTTTCGAACCGCTTGACTTGCCGTCTGAATGGCTCCCATGGCGCCGCCTTGAAGCTTTAGCGCAGATTCAATCATTTCCACCACGGTCTTCTTACCGTCC
This sequence comes from uncultured Paenibacillaceae bacterium, assembly GCA_964447355.1. Lineage (GTDB taxonomy): Bacteria > Bacillota > Bacilli > Paenibacillales > CAYUSG01 > CAYUSG01. The sequence goes on along the minus strand of CAYUSG010000021.1, from coordinate 24,981 downwards.
ATACCTACGCAATCAATCACTACATCAGCACCGCCCTTGGTCATCTCATTCAAGAAATCCCCCATATGCTCATGCTGCTGAAAATTATAAACCTCAACCTTGTTCGTTTTCTTCGCATGTGCTAACCGATAATCCATATAATCCACTGCGATAACGCGCTCTGCCCCTTTGAGCCAGGCAAATTTCTGTGTCAATAACCCCACGGGACCGCAGCCCAACACAATGACGGTATCTCCTTTCTTGACGCCGGCATTGTCAACGCTCCAATAAGCCGTTGGGATAATATCAGAGAGGAATAACAGCTTCTCATCTTCAAGCTCACAGCTCTCAGGAATGACGAAAGGGACGAAGTTGCCAAAGGGTACTCTAAGCAGCTCTGCCTGACCGCCCGCGTATCTGCCATAGGTTTCAGAATATCCAAGATATCCGCCTACCTGACCATGGGGGTTGGAATTGTCGCACTGGCTTTCCAAGTCATGCTTGCAGAAGTAACAGGTGCCGCAAGCCATCGTAAAGGGAATAATCACGCGATCTCCCCTCTTAACCTTCGTGACCTCAGACCCGACCTCCTCAACAATCCCCATCGGTTCATGGCCGATGATGTAATCCTCCGGCATATTGGGCACCATACCATGAATCAAATGAAGGTCCGATCCGCATATCGCAGTGCTTGTAATGCGGACAATGATGTCATCAGGCTTTTCCAGCTTCGGGTCATTAACCTCTTTCACTTTAACATCCTTTATGCCTTGATACGTTACGGCTTTCATGTTCAGCTCCAGGCTCCTTTACAGATAAGATTCGACTGTAATAATGTGCCACCGCAATACATCAAATATCCTTGTCATCGCCCCATGAACGTAAAACAGGGATGAAACCCATAGGTCCCATCCCTGCATACATTAGTTTTGAATTTTCTCTGGCTCTGGATAATCCACCCCAAAGGTATCCACGGTGACTTTCGTCATCACCTGATCGTCATCCGGCTTGTCATTGCGATTGCGGTCCACTGAAACAATGCGGTCTACTTCCTCCATCCCGCTGATGACCTTGCCGAAAGCCGCATAAGCGCCATCCAAGTGTGGTGCATCGGCCTGTACAATGAAGAATTGAGAACCTGCTGAATCCGGATCTTGCGAACGCGCCATGGAAATTACACCACGCTCAAGAATCAAGTCATTCTCAACCCCATTATCGGAGAATTCCCCTTTTATCGAGTAGCCTGGTCCTCCCCTGCCCGTACCTGTTGGATCACCGCCCTGAATCATAAACTCTGGAATAACACGGTGAAAGATTAAACCGTCATAATAACCTTCTTCTACTAACGAGATAAAGTTATGAACCGTATTCGGCGCAATCTCAGGATACAGTTCAATCACAATCTTCTCGCCTGAGTTCATCTCAATCGTCACTTCAGGATGCTGCTCTTCGTCCTCTCCAGCCTCTGACTTGGCAGGATCAATAGCTGGAGCTGGTTCTACCGATTCTCCAGAATGAGTTGGTTCCTCAGATTCTTTAGGTTCTTCAGAATCTACAATCTCCTCAGAATCTGATGGTTCTTCAGTTTCTATGGCATCTTCAGATTCCGTTGGTTCTGCCGATCCTTCTCCTTCTGCTGCTGAATCGTCGGGTGCAGGCTCTGCTTGACCCGTGTTCTGAATACCTGTCGGATTCTCACTTTGCGCTCCCTCATTCACTGCATTCCCGCCGCAAGCAGTTAAGACAAGAATCATTAACATAACGAAGCACACACCCATGAATCCTTTCGTGAAATGAATCTTCTGCATCATCTAGTGCAACCCTCTTTCCATGTATCATCTAATTTTCACAACTATAAGATATCAATTCCTGCTGTTAGACGCAAATTATCCGGGTGTACACGACAGGAAAGGCCGCATAGAAAGAGTTGCATAGTATATTGCAGTATCTGCTTGGCAGGACGTTCAAATGAACTTTGATCGAGTTGGAAGTGGCGGTAAGCCTCCCATTCGGGACTTCCAACCTAAAGATGACGCCCATGCTGTGCGTACCATCAAGAAGGGGGTGTCCACAAATCGGACACCCCCTTCTTTCAATTTACCACTATCTTAATTTAGCCATGCAAGTTGATGGGTATGAACCCTCTAACTTTAAACTATGGTTCATAGTAGCTTTTATCCACGAAACCAACTTTTTTAGTAGTGCTGTACAACTCCATAACAATCCCTCCCAAGTCTATTAAAGCCTCTTTATAGCAATCTAAAATACTACATAAATAACGGACTTAAACGCTATTAGAACATCAAAGTCATCACACCCAGTGCTTCATTGAACCGTTATACACCTTCTTCAGCTCTCTGTTCATATCTGAGGAGCACATCGGGCATTGGGGGTTTTCTTGAAATGAAAATTTATTCCTCATCCACACCGAACAATTCTCAGCTGTGCATGCCCATACCCATTCGACGACTTCTTCAACGGATTCCTGAAGTCTTCTAGCGTATCGGCTCATTGGCCAGCCTCCGCTTTAGACTTTAACACTTTTGCTGGGCGGCAATTTTTACAAACCTTAACATCTTTCCCCTCTTTATTCGCGGTATACAGAAGTTTAATTCCTGTTCTGTTGCATATAGGGCATGTGCCCCTCCCTCGAGCAAACTGATCTCGTAACACCTTACCTCTTGTCGTCGTAGCCATATCGCTTCATCCTTTCTATTTATATAATCAACGGATAATCAATATAAAACAGCAACGCTAATCCCCCCCTTAGACATTTAATGTCAAAAAGTATAATAATACGACGAAAGACATCCCGCCTCATCGCGGAATGCCTTCGTTAACCCAACCATATCACCGCTGTAACCTATTGTCAACCAAGACAATATATCGATCTCAGCTCGCCTATCCATGTCATAACATTCGCGGTCAAAATAAAACTAGCTGTTCGCCCCCTCCGTCATACCCCTTAAGGCCAAGCAATCGAGCTAGCTGCTTTGCATTACCCGCGGCATGTCCCCCAGAATTATTGTTGAATATGACTGCGATGCGTCGGGTCATCGTTGATAGTTTCTCTAAGTGTGCTTTCCATTCTAACAGCTCAGCTTCACTGTATTGATACAGATATCTGACTTCTCTCCAATTTGTTTGCCCTGACGAGTTCCAGCCTGACACGTTGCGACCATGAAACCGAACTAAGGTCATGTCTGAATGTGTTGGGTGTAATACAATGGGTATGCTGCCCTGCCCTGCTTGCGGCTCATCACAGATACTGTGAATCCATCCTTCCTGCCTCATAAAGCTCAATGTTCTCTCGCTCATCTCATCGGTATACCAGCTCTGATGTCTAAATTCTAGTGCTGCAGGTATGTCCTTCATGAGTGCTTTAGTATAACGGAGGATTTGCACATTTTCCTTCGTACAATCAAACCAAGGCGGATATTGAAACAATACCATCTGAAGCTTTCCCCATTCCTTTAACGGCTGAATCGACTTCAAAAAGGCATCAAACATCTCACGAGTGCTTTCATAAGGAATCTTCCCTCTTGTATGCCCGGTCATGCCCTGATAGGCCTTAACCACGAACGAGAAGTGTTCAGGTGTATCTGACGTCCACTTCTCATAGTTCTTAGTCGATTGAATCGCATAAAAGGAACTATCTACCTCCACGATCGGGAAATGCTTACTGTATGTATTTAATTTGTTGCGGGCGGCCCCAGGCTCGCTGTACAGCGTATCATGGTCGCCCCAGCCCGCTAATCCAATTTCAATCATGCTGAACCGTCCTTCATCTATCTATTGATAATAATAATTACTGCTTCCATTCTATTTGCTACGATAGGGTGATAAAGCATACAATGGAAAAGAATACCTTTCCACATCTGAATTATAGCGCATTTGCGCTGTGTTCAGTAATGAGTACGCAACAAACTATGACGTCAAAAACATTCTGTATACGGTCAGGAGGTCACATTATGTCATCTGTAACATCACAGGCAGCAGCTGGTTCTGCCACTTCATCACATGCTGTGATTAAAGTTCAAGGACTTGTGAAGTGCTACGGCTCTTTTACCGCTGTCGGCGGTATTGATTTCGAAGTCCAAACCGGCGAAATCTTCGGCTTACTCGGTCCCAATGGTGCAGGCAAAACAACAACCATGGAGATGATTGAGGGGCTGCGGAAGCCTGACGAAGGCACTGCTATGGTGGCTGGCTTCGATACGCGAACGCAGCTAAAGCATGTAAAAGCAGTGATTGGCGTACAGCTTCAATCCACTTCCTTGTTCGATTTATTAACGGTTCATGAAATTATGAAAATGTACGCAAGCTTCTACAAAGATACCGATTCCATTGATGGACTGCTGGAGCAAATGATTCTCTTGGATAAGAAGAAAAGCCGGGTGAAGCATTTATCCGGCGGACAGAAGCAGCGGCTGGCGATTGCATTAGCACTGCTGAACAAACCGAAGGTCGTTTTCCTCGATGAACCTACCACAGGCTTAGATCCTCAAGCGCGCAGAACGCTCTGGGATATTATCCTGCGCATGAAAGAGACGGGCAAAACGATCGTGCTCTCGACGCATTACATGGACGAGGCACACGTTCTTTGTGACCGTATTTGCTTGATGGATCAAGGCAAGATCATTGCCCTGGATACCCCAGAAGCCCTAGTCCACAGTCTCCAATCGGAGAGTGCCATCGAATTTAAAATCATAGGCCAAGACGAGGCCTCACTAACAGAACAGCTTAGGCAGCTACATACCGTGAAGCAGGTAGACTTACAGAAGGAAAACTATATTCTGTACACCGATGACGTGCAGGGTACGCTGCTTGAGTTTATTTCTTTTGCAGATCGTCATCACCTTCGCTTCCAAGATCTGCGAACACGGATGTCTACCCTTGAGGATGTATTCTTACATATGACAGGAAGGAGTTTGAGAGAAGCATGAAAGCTTATGTCCAATTAACCCTCTCGCAGCTTCTTATCTTTACAAGAAACCGCGGATTGATCTTCTTCTCATTATTGTTTCCCATTCTATTAATGGTCGCCCTCGGTTCGTTCATTGGTAAAGGCACGAGTACAAGCTTTGAACTGGCTGTCGTTAATCAAGATCAAAGCGAGGCCTCTCAGGTGTGGCTGGAGCAGCTTTCTCAGAAGCAAGGCATGAAAACTGTAATACTTACGGATAAAGAAAGCGCGATAAAGGCGGTTCAGAACGGTGAACATCAAGCACTGCTCGTTATTCCGAGCGGATATGGCGACGCGCTGAATACGATTCAGCAGCAATCGGAATCAGCACCCAGCTTGCAAGAAGGAAGCTCGGCCATAACGACAACCGCAGCGGTCGAACTCTATTACGATACGAATAATCAAACGCTGCTGCAAGGCGGGCTTGATGCGGTGTCTCAATTGGCAGACAGCCTGAGCAAGGAAATTATTCATTATGAGCCTGTAGTGACCGTGAATACTAACGCTATTCAAGCTGTTGAACTCACCTACATTAACTTCTTGGTTCCGGGGATCGTGGCGATGATGATCATGAACTCTAATCTGAACGGAGTCGCTGGACAGATCGCCTCTTGGCGTGAACGCGGGATTCTAAGACGTATGCAGAGCACCACACTGCACCCTTCATCATTTATTGCCGCACAGATTACAGCCCGCTTAATGATGAATGGATTGCAGGCTATTATTTTGTTATTAGTTGCTTTTCTCTTCTTTGGGACAGAGGTTAGGGGTTCTTGGCTGTTGCTTATCTTCTTTGTGGTGCTGGGGACATTGACCTTCATGTCTATCGGATTTATTATCGCAAGTCTGGCTAAATCACCCGAAATGGCGGGACCGATTGCCGGTTTGATCTCATTTCCATTGCTGTTTCTCGGGAATGTATTCTTCCCGATTGATAATATGCCGGAGTTCCTTCAACCGTTCGTCAAAGCGATTCCGATCACTCATTTATCTGAAGCCATGCGCGCTGTAATGAATGTTGGGGCAGATCTCTCCACGCTTTGGCTGGAAACCTTAGTGCTTGGCGCTTGGATGATCGCTGCTTTCTTAATTGCGACGTTTACCTTCAAGTGGAAATAGCAATACGGTGAATTTAGAGGGACCTAATATAACGAAACAACGAACACCTTTGCAGGCATTACCACACCCGCTGGGCAGCAGAACATCGCTGCTACAGACAGCTTGGCCGAAGCCGTAGAAGGGATGATGGACAACCTGCAGAAAAACATTGCTCCCGCTGCCCCGAGTGCAGCAGAGGACAATGGTCAAGCCGCACCATCAGAATAATCAAACGAACTGCCGCAAGCTAAAAGGGCTGAGCCATACGTAGATTTATCTACAATGGCTCAGCCCTTTTTAGACGGCAGGCACGAACGCAGCCTCCCAATGTCCCGTATATCAACGCTTGGAATGCGTTAGTTTAGTCTTCAATGAGTGGATAAACCCCATTCTCATCATGCACTTCTCTTCCCGTTACCGGCGGATTAAACACACACACCATGCGCATTTGTTTTCTTGCACGCAAGTAATGCTTCTCATGCCCGTCTAAGGCATACAGCATACCCGGAGTAATCTGATAGGTCTCACCGCCAATGACTTCAATTTCTCCCTCACCTTCAATACAGTACACCGCTTCTAAATGGTTCGCATACCAAATGAATGTTTCAGTACCTTCCTTGATAATGGTATCGTGCATAGAGAAACCCATGCCATCCTTACGAAGCAACAGTCTGCGGCTGTTCCATGTTTGAGTATCTACGTCATCTTCTGTTCCAATAATGTCGTTTAAATGTTTTACGTTCATTGTGTCGTTCCTCCTGTAGTTTTAGGTCTTTTACTGGCCGAATACGTCCTTCATACTTGCTTCGAATACCTTGAGCCCTTGCTCTAAAGTCGTATCCTCAATCGTTAATGCGGGCATAATCTTAGCAACTTCACTGCTAGGCCCAGATGTCTCCATAATTAATCCGCGTTCAAATGCTGCCGCACATAAGGCTTCTGCTTTTCCTTCGCCAGCAAAGGAAATACCTTGGATAAAGCCGCGGCCTTTTAACGTCCCTTCCGCCTTTGGATAAGTGGCTACCATGCGAGTTAAGAAGTCATTGATTTTGCCTGCTTTGCGAGCTACTTCCTTCTCAAGCACGTCAGTTTCCCAATAACTTAAAGCTTCTGTCGCAGCAATAAAGCTTAGATTATTCCCGCGGAACGTACCGTTATGCTCACCCGGCGCCCAAATATCCAGCTCCGGCTTAAGCAAGGTAATGGCCATCGGCAAACCAAAACCGCCTATGGACTTGGACATGCAGACAATATCAGGCTGAATGCCTGCTTTATCAAAGCTGAAGAACGTACCTGTACGTCCGCAACCCATCTGCACATCATCCACAATGAGCAGAATACCGTATTTACGGCACAGCTTCTCAACCTGCTGCAGCCATTCAGTGGATGCAACGTTTAATCCGCCCTCACCTTGAACGGTCTCCAGAATCATGGCAGCAGGAATCGGAACACCGCTGCCACTGTCTGCAAGCAGCTTGTCAATGTATTCTACCGTATTGACTTGGTCACCGAAGTACCCGTCATAAGGCATAAAGCATCCATTATGAAGCGCCTGTCCCGCGCCCTCTTGCTTGAAGAGGTTACCTGTGATCGCTAGAGATCCTAAAGTCATGCCATGAAAAGCATTCGTGAAGCTAATGACGTTCTCACGGCCTGTCACTTTGCGCGCGATTTTGAGCGCACTTTCAACAGCGTTCGTACCTGTCGGTCCTGGGAACATGACTTTATAATCCAAGCCGCGCGGCGCCAAGATGACTTGATTAAAACGAATGAGGAAGTCTTCCTTGGCTTTCGTAGCCATATCCAAACTATGAGTAACACCGTCTTCCATCATGTAATCCACGATCTTCTTCTTCATTTTCTCATTATTATGACCATAATTCAGAGCACCCGCACCTGCAAAAAAATCAATATATTCGCGTCCAGCCTTATCCCACAGCTTGTCGTTTTTGGCTTTCTCGAATACAGTGGAGAAACTTCTGCAGTAACTGCGCACCTCTGACTCATACGTATCAAACACTTTTAGCGGTTGTTTCTCCAATGTGGTTGTATTCATTATTTCGTCCTCCTTTAATTTGACGAATTACTTGTTTATTTTAAAGGGCCTACCTTAAAATTATCTTCAGCTTCATGCGCTTTTCCCTGTGGGAATAAGCCTTCTGGAAACCCTTCGGTCACGTGGCATTGACAGCCTCTATCCCGGGCTAACCCATAGAACAAAGCCTTTGAAGGTTCATTCGACGGCGATACCGTCGCCTCCACGTACTTAATGCCCTGGGTTGATTCCATCGCCAGCAGCTCCCTCAGCAGTTTCTTGCCCAGCCCTTTTCCACGTTGATCTTCAGCAATTGCAATTTGCCAAATGAACAACGTTTCAGGATGATTCGGCAGCTTATATCCGGTCACAAAACCTGCTAATGTGCCATCAATCTCTGCGATCGCGCATGTGTCTGAGAAATATTCGCTCAGCATGATATACAGATAAGATGAATTTAAATCAAGCACCTTGCTCTCTTTCACCAACTGCCATATCGCTGCTCCATCTTCTTTGGTCGGCTTACGAAAACATATTTCTTGTTGGACTAACAAGCTTTCACCTCCTTTAATGGAATACCAAGCTTACGTCTATGTAGGTGTTTGGAAATCAGTTGTATTGGGGCAAAACTTGAGGATTGGTATGGATGAAGGCAGGGACCGTCTCAAAATCTAGTTATTATGTTAACATGATCCTCTGTGAAGCTCACTTTGGCTGAGAGGGCATTAAACGGATATAAACGCGATAATTAGGGATGAGCATGAATTAACTGGGGGTTCCAACAAACTCCATCCAGATCATCCCATATCGTACCTATTCGTAAAGTTTACATAAGCATCCATTTATGTTATTGCGGAAAACCCCATAAAATCGCTGTTTTTCGCTCTTTTTCTTCCGTTATTGCTGTTAATCGAGGATTAAACCTCCTGAGGTAAGATTAGAGCAGGACGATAGATTAGATCATCCATACCCCTCCCATTTCCTCCTAAATCCTCCCATTTACTCAGCATGGATAAGCTTGTCCATTGGCTGCACCGAACTGATCTTCAAAGCGGCAAGAAGAAATAAAATTTCTTAACTTTTTCGAGAAATGAGCACAAAAAAACCACCTGCAGCAAAGCCTTCAGATGGTTTTGATTCGATTTTATTAAGATTTTGGCAAGGCAAACGAGCTTTTCAAAGAAACGATTAAGTTAAATACTAGATGATCGGGCGACGTATATTTCGGGTCTACGTTAAAATAACCGTGACGGAAAAACTGGTATTTATCATGCGCTTGGGCATCCTTCAAATTCGGCTCCACGAAGCCTTGAGTGATTTCAAGTGAATTCGGATTAATATAGTCGAGGAACGTTTTATCCTCTTCCGGCTCATCGTCTGTCAAGATGGAATCATACAAGCGGAATTGTGCAGGCTGTGCCTTGCTCGCTTCCACCCAGTGGATGGTCCCCTTAACCTTTCGCCCCGTAAAGCCAGAGCCGCTCTTTGTTTCAGGATCATACGTGCAATGAATTTCAGTGACATTCCCTTGGGCATCCTTGATCACATCATTACATTTGATGAAATAAGCATGCTTTAAACGCACCTCGTTACCGGGGAACAGCCTGAAATACTTGTTCGGCGGGTTCTCCATGAAGTCATCCTGCTCGATATAAATCTCCCGTGAGAATGGGATTTGGCGCATTCCCATCTCTGGATTCTCTGGATTGATTTCAGCATCCAGCCATTCCACCTCACCCTCAGGGTAATTCGTGATGACAACCTTCAGCGGTTTCAAGACACCCATCGTTCTTGGGGCTTTCAGCTTCAAATCCTCACGGATGAAATACTCCAGCATTTTAATATCAACGACACCGTAATTTTTAGAAACGCCTGTTTCTTTCACGAAATTCTGAATCGATTCCGGCGTATAACCTCTTCGTCTCAATCCCGAAATCGTTGGCATCCGCGGGTCGTCCCAGCCATCGACAATCTTCTCGTCCACCAGCTGTTTAAGCTTGCGTTTACTCATGACGGTTTGTGTCACATTTAAACGGCCAAACTCATATTGCCTCGGCACCGACGGCATTTCACATTCACGAACAACCCAGTCATACAGCGGACGGTGATCCTCAAATTCCGTTGTACAAAGGGAATGAGTCACACCTTCGATAGCATCCTCAAGTGGATGTGCGTAATCGTACATAGGGTAGATGCACCATTTATTCCCTGTGTTATGATGCTCTGCATGTGCGATCCGGTACAGAACAGGGTCCCTCAGATTGAGGTTCGGCGAGCCCATGTCGATTTTTGCACGCAGCACCTTCTCTCCGTTCTGGAATTCACCGCTGCGCATCCGCTCGAACAAATCGAGATTCTCTTCAACCGATCGATTACGATATGGACTTTCCTGTCCAGGCTCCTTGAGCGTGCCGCGTGTTTGGCGGATTTGATCGGCGGATTGGTCATCCACATATGCCAGACCTTTCTTAATGAGCAAGATAGCCCGTTCGTACATTTCATTGAAATATTCAGATGCGAAAAACAGCCCGTCCCACTCAAAGCCAAGCCATTTCACGTCTTCTTTGATCGCATTGACGTACTCTGTATCTTCCTTAAGCGGATTCGTATCATCAAATCTTAAATGGGTCTTGCCGTTGTAATCGTCAGCCAGGCCAAAATTAATACAAATCGATTTGGCATGTCCAATATGTAAGTAACCGTTCGGTTCCGGCGGAAAACGGGTGACGACTTGATCCACTCGACCGGATTGCAAATCTTCTTCGATAATTGCTCTAATAAAATGATTAGAACCTGCAGGTTTATTCTCCATGTTAGCAACCTCTCCATCTTCGTTCGTTGATCGAACTCCATGTACCGATCTGAAACGTCATTTATCGTACGTGATCCTCTTTATCAGCTTGGACACACTTTGTCCAAATTATGATAAGTGAATCAATTTCAAAATGCGCTTTGAAGCAATATCCCTCACACTATATTCGTAAGTGAATCTAAGATGTATCTATATATTGCTGATTAAAAGTCGCTCTTTGGATTTTTGCAAAATCCTCATTTATGAAATGGACTCAAGGATACGCTTTTTAATTACTTATAGTATCAGATTCCTAATCAAAGGAAAAGCCGATCACCCTAAGATTTATGAAAAATGCAAGTATGCTTGTATCCAATCGTCTTCGGCACCGAAAACCAAGAAACACTGCAGCCTCAGCCGCAGTGCCTCATTCAAACTATTCTTCTGCATCCATCGGTATCACATGCATCCATTAACGACTTTGGTTTGCTGCTTCAAACGCTTTGCTTAGCCGTTCAAATCCAGCCTTCGGACGTTCATGATAGGTCGGTACATCCCAGCCGTCCCATCGATAGAGCAGTCCTTCCCAAGATTGTGCTTCTTGACCTTCTTTCATCATAGGCAGCACCTTAATACCTGGACTGTCGACAGCCTTAATCCCATTTGCAGCATATGGGCTTGCCCAGGCTTGATGAGAGCTTGGGTCGGTATAACCGAGCATCATCCATGGCAGGCGAAGCTCTAGAACGTCACCTTCCACATACCAATCAGCCAGGCTGTTAAATTGCGTTTGGTTGGGATCGGTGATGCCAGACTTTAATTCTCCCAAATCAATCGAATCAAACGGAATCGTTTCTTGCGTGTCCGGCAAATGCAATTCACCGCTTAAAGCCAGCTGCCAATTCAGCCACTTCCCCTGCTTTGCATCCGCATAACTCGGATCGTAAGGAATCGATCGATGCTGGGCGCCATATAACCATGTATGAGGATCATGACTGCTCTGGATATATAAATAGGAGCCCTCCCCTTGGAAGTCCAGTAAAAATTCAATCGGTTGAGCGAAGCTGCTGCCTGCTATACCGCTAGCTGAATGACTTCCCCCTGGAACGATATCAAACCCGAGCAGGAAGTGATGCGCGGGGTTAGTAAAGTCCCACGGCCCTTCTGATTTGCGAAGCTTGAAGTATACATAGGCTTCATCATGGGTCATGGCCACATCAAATGCAGGGTAGCTTTGCTCGGTGACATCTGTTAATGCGTTCCAATCGTTCACCCGTCCATCTAACACGATGCGCTGCGTCTCGCCTGCTTCAACGGCAAGCAAGCCAAAATTAGCTTCATTCGTCAATCGATTAAACCACATCGCCCTGCGGTCTCGCGGCAAGGTTAGATCTATCGTATTCCATGTAAACTTAAACCACTCATCATGCCAAGCGAATACAATAGCCCCGTCAAGCTTCTCGGACACTATGCTGCGCAGGAGCTTGGCGTTGATGTCCGCTTGTTCCTGCTCAGTGTGATGGCCTTGATCATAACCTAACGGCCCCCTATGAGCCATGCCTCTTGAGCTAGGCACGCCAAACTCTGCAACAATCAGAGGCATTCCTTGATGATGCGCTCTTAATTCATTCAAATAGCCTGCATATGGATTGCGCTCACCCGACGGGTCCCGATAGTCTTGATACTTCTGATCATAACGAAGGGAATCGGGATAGTACGGATATACATGATAAGCCGCGTAATACCCAGCCTTCCAGCTGTCTTCCTTTTCTATATGCAACGGATCAATGGATACCATATCCTCTTCGGCATAAGGCTCATTTGGATGCTCCAGCGGATCTGTTGTTACCCAATTCGTAAAGGCTACAGGGCGCTGCCAGCCAAAGCGCATATCTTCCTTAGCTGCGGTATCAAGCATTTCAGCGAGCCAATTCTCGAACGCTGAAGCCTCCGGCTTCCCTGAGAAATACATACCTTGATAGCTCGCCTCATTGTTATGCTTCTCATTCGTAATATGAACTGCCTTCGGAAACCACTCCGTTCCCACAAGCCAGCCTAATACATAAGGCGACACATCCGTTGTGTAGTTTCCACTGGCATGTCCCGGCTTTTCCGCCAGTTCAATCGAGCCATGAATGACTTGCACCGCTTCTCGAATCGATTGCTGGAATGGTTGCTTAATCTCCCTTGCATACACGTCGCGTCCTTGGCGGTCCTCACCGATGATCGCTTCTTCAGGGGTATAGATGCCCTGCAGGAGATAGAGCGGTTCCGATCGTCCCTGATTAAATTCATATAATGCCTCATAAAATCTCGGCGGTAAAATCGTATATACGCGAACTAAATCGACATTTAACGTTTTCATTTGACCGAACCAACGCAAGTAATCCGACTTTGCGGGTGCAAGCTCGCCTGGATAATGTCCGGGTATGGTGACACCAAGATTGACACCTGTCCAAAACTGCTGTTCCCACCCTTCACCTGTATAGGTGTAGAAGGCAGCGTCATCGGCTTTACTTATCATCGACACGCCGTCCTTTTCGAAGATAGGCTGTGCTGCCATAGTCTTAATACTTGCTGTATTCGTCGTGGCATCCCAGTTCACTTCATGACCGAGCGACTCGGAGATGAAGCGAAGCGGTATCAACGTTCTGCCTCGCAGCAGAACAGGAGGAGCATCCAGCCGTACTTCTGAATCATTCTTGAGTGCGGTATGCTTGCCAATCGTTAATTGAAGGCTGGTCTGTTGCGTTTGAGCCTGCACTTGGTTCAATGCAGGGTTCCAGACCACTTCTGCGCCAAGGCTTTCGAATATGGTACGAAACGGAACCATTGTCCTGCCATTCATTACGACTGCAGGCTGATCAAATGCAAGTGCTTGTCCATTCAATAGCACCCGAACCTGTTCATTGCCTTGCTTGGATGCATGCAGCGCTGTCGGACTCATCAGACCGCATATGACAGTAAACACTAATAGAAAGGTAAACCCTTGTCTTAACATGATGTCATCTCCTTACCTCAGCCATTTGTGCTGAATCTACGATCGTAAAAGGTGCTGAAGCAGACGAAAGCGCATAATGAACCATGGCCTCAGCTACGGTGCTCGCCTCGATAGCTCGATAGCGTCTCAATGGGCCCACTAACAACCAAGATACAAGCGGAAACACTGCGGCCGCCGCTTGTTCACCCCATCTTAGCTCATCTCGCTTCCCAAGCAGCAATGAGGGTCTGAAGACCACCACTTTGGGCAAACCAACTTCCTCGAGCGCCAATTCCAATTCTCCCTTAACTCGACTATAGAAGAAAGTCGATTGAGGGTCAGCCCCTAATGCAGAAATCGCAAGGAATTGCTTGGCCCCTTGCGCTTTGGCAAGGTTGGCAAGCGCAAGCGGATATTGGAAATCTACGGTTCTGAACGCTTCCTTCGTCCCCGCCTTTTTCATAGTAGTGCCTAGACAGCAGAACACATCGTCCACGTGAAAGAGCTCCGCTTCCCGCTCAAGCTGGTCATAATCAACAAGCTTCACTTGAACCTTAGGATGCTTCAAAGTAACGGGTTGTCTTGCTAAGATGGTCACCTGCGAATAAGCTTCATTTGCTGTCAATTGCTCAACAAGCCTTCTGCCAACCAAGCCAGTTGCACCTGCAACGATAGCTTTCCTAGGTGTAATGTCCGATGTATGCATCGTAAAGTCACTTCCTGCTTCGTAGTAGGGAACTTGTAGTTACTTCAGCTTTAACTTGGCCAGTGCGTCTGCCAAAACAGTATTAAGCGGCTCATCCTGCTGTTTTTGCTGCTTCTTCAAATAGTGCTGCACATCTTTCTTCGATACAGATTTTTGCTTTTCTTTTTCCCGGCGTTCGTTAAAGGCTGACAGCTTCTCCTTATGACCGCAGACACATACAAAGACACGTCCTTCACCCTCGCCTCTAAGCTCAAGCTTCTTCCGGCAATTAGGACAGCGAGCATTCGTGGTTTGCGCTACCTGCTTACGATGGCCGCATTCTCGGTCCTGACATACCAGCATAATGCCTCGCTTCCCTTTCACCTGCAGCATTTGCTTGCCACAATCTGGACACTTCGTGCTGGTCATATTATCATGCCTGAACTGTTTGTCCGATTGCTTGATTTCAACGACGGCTTGCTTCGTATATGCCTTAATCTCTTGGATAAACTTCTCTTTGGGCAGCTTCCCCTTCGCTATAGCATCCAGCTTCCGCTCCCATACCGCTGTTAAGACAGGGGATCTTAAATCCTCAGGTGCCAGCTCTAACAGCTGTTTGCCCTTGGAGGTAATGAACAGGTCCTTGCCCCGCTTCTCAATCAAGAAAGAATTAAGGAGCTTCTCAATAATATCCGCACGCGTTGCAACCGTACCAAGCCCTCCCGTTTCACCCAGAGTTTTCTTCAGCTCTTTGCTCTCTTGCGGAATAAACGGAATCGGGTTCTCCATCGCTTTGAGCAATGTCCCTTCATTAAAAGGCGCTGGCGGCTGGGTCTGTCCCGTTGTCAGCTTGATCGTGCGAAGCTTCAGCACATCCCCTTGCTTCAAATCAGGCAGCTGCTGCGAAACCAGATCGTCTTGATCCTCATCATCACTTAAGCGCTGGTCATAAATTTCCTTCCAGCCTGCTTGGCTAATAATATTACCTTTAGCGGTGAAGCGTTCTCCCCCGATCTCTGCCGTTAATTTCGTCTGCTCGTATTCACATGGCGGCATTAAGACAGCAAGAAAGCGCTTGGCTATCAGATCATAGATTTTTCGTTCTTTATCATTAAGCGCCATTAGATTCACTCGCTCTTCTGTTGGAACAATCGCGTGATGGTCCGATACCTTCTGATCATCTACAAACGATTTATTAGCCTTGATCGGCTGTCTCATCAGCTTATTAGCCCATGATGCATAGGGACCTACTGCGCACGCTTGAATACGGTCCTTCAGCGTACCTACCATATCAGAAGATAGATAGCGAGAGTCCGTTCTAGGGTACGTAACGACTTTATGTTGTTCGTAGAGCCTCTGCATAATAGACAAGGTGTCCTTAGCTGAATAACCGAACATCTGGTTCGCATCTCGCTGTAGCTCGGTCAAATCATACAGCGCTGGCGCATAGCTTTTCTTAGCCTTCTTCTGCACCTCCATGATCTTGGCTTGCTGAGGCTTTACTGCTTGCAGCTGCTTCAAAGCATGGTCGGCTATAGCTTTATCGAAGGTCCGCGTATCTTGCGCCTTACCGATTTGCCAAGTCAGCTTAAAGCGCTCTGCTTCAGCTGTTAAGCCGTAGAACGGCTTAGATTGGAAGTTGCGAATCTCGGCTTCACGCGCTGCAATGATCGCAAGGGTCGGCGTCTGAACTCTGCCGCATGACAGCTGTGCGTTATACTTGGTCGTTAAGGCACGCGTTGCATTCATCCCCACATACCAATCCGCCTCAGACCTTGCTACCGCAGCCGCATACAGATTCTCGAATTCCTTGCCATGCTTAAGCTTAGCGAAGCCTTCCCGAATGGCTTTCTCCGTAACGGACGAAATCCACAGGCGTTTGATCGGCTTGCGAACCTGAACCTTCTCGATAATCCAACGGGCTACTAGCTCCCCTTCTCGCCCTGCATCTGTAGCAATCACAATCTCTGATACATCCTTGCGCAGCATCTGTGTCTTAACCGCTTGAAACTGCTTGCCAGTCTGCTTAATGACAACCAGCTTTAACTGATTCGGCATCATCGGCAAATCTTCGATTCGCCATGCCTTATATTTGTCATCATAAGCTTCTGGATCAGCAAGGGTGACTAAATGGCCGAGCGCCCATGTGACTATGTATTTATCCCCCTCTAGGCATCCGTTGCCTTTCTTATGACACTTCAGAACCCCTGCCAGATCCCGTCCGACAGACGGCTTCTCTGCAAGCACTAATATTTTGGACATCTCTGCAAAACTCCTTCGTATAGATCCATTTCAAAACTATTCTTTAAACAAATTCCAAACCATTACTAGTTTTATCACTTAACTCTATTCTTTAAATTGATTATTCGCCAACCCTTGCCTTGGGTCCCAACAGGCGCAGACGGTACCCATTCATCGCTGTTTTCCCCAGGTGGTCTACTAAATGGTAGTTAGCCACGGCTCCTACAGGCGCTCCAATAATGGGGACCAGTTGCAGCATTTTACTGAAATCAATATAATCCCGATATTCCTGCTGAAATACACGCCAATCCATCTGTTCATAGGCCAGCTTCTGTTCCTTCCAATGATCAAGCTGACCCGCCAGATGAAGACGGCGTTCATCGCTTGAGAAGGCAAGCTGAAACAACTGCAGCACGTACATCCGTTCTTCGAATCGATCGGTAGACACGCCATACAGAGCTGCAATCTCGAACAGCAGCTTCATCTTAATGCTGAGCAGCAGCGGAAAGTCCGCAAGCCCTAGCAGCAAACCACCTGCACCCGTTCCTGCACCTTCAACTGCTGCCGTCTTCTTATAGGTCTGTATCTTAGCCAAGATGGGCCGTTCCACAGCTTCGAAGTTAAGATGCCCGACATAGACTTTACGGGTCGTATACTCCGAGCCCCACAACACCGCCTGCACCATGGACTTCACCGCTTCAGTCATCACCTGATGCACCTTCTCAGGTATCCACTGAGCCACTCTGCCCTGCAGCTTCTTCGATAGGCGTTGCAGTCCGCTCGATGGCTGTTTCATGCTGCGCCTCCACTGAAGAACCTCCCGCCAAACCTTAGCCTCATATGCATCCATAACCCGACCTCCTCAGCTAAAGCGCTTCGTTCCCAGTATAACGGATAAGACAGGCGGTCAACAAATGCAGGATAGGTATACTAGATGCTAATGATCTGTGATTACATCCGCTATCATCCCGTAGAGAAGCTCGGGCACAACGAGATAGGTCGTTGCTGGATCAGAAGAAAGGGTATCGATTAATTCATCCCTGTAGCTTTCATACAAGGTAATGGACTGAAAATCAATGTGAAATTTGCCTGCTAATTGTTCTTGACGCTCCATATCTTCAACAGTGGTTTGGCTAGGGGAGTGTAGGTAAATCACTCGCTCCATTCCCTTGGCCAAAATCACATCAATCCACTGCTGTTCTTTAAGCTCGGGGCCTAGCAGCACATCTCTTTGCACAAGATTCATACGCTCATGAGGTGAGCTCTCAAGACCTCTATACATACCCATCAGCATGCTTTCGAGCTGTTTCAATACATCAGCTGAATCACTATAGATGTATACCGTTTGTTGTAAGTCCACAACAGACCTAGCCTCTGCATACAGGGCTTGCACAACAGCACTCCGCCCTTCGGGAAGGGATATCACTTGAGCATCTAGTCCTGCGGCTTTCATATCCGCTTCAGCTTTAACAGCACCTGCTCCCCTTCGTAACAACCGGATTTGCTCAATCCCTTCCTCCTTTAACACCGCCAGCTGATCTGCATCTGGTGCAGGACCTAATAAAATCCCTCTCCCTACAGCGGTTAACTGATTCGGTTCAAATTGACGCTCGATCGCTCTCAGATTATAGCCCTTGATACCTTTACTTAAGGCCAGTTCAAGCGCGTAGAATTGATTGTTATTATTAAACGTATGGACATATACTTTATGAGGTTGCTGCTTAACATATTTCGCAATGTCAAGCACAAGATCGCTGTTAACATCAGAGGTCAGAGGAAAAGAAGTCCATTTTAATCCATTATCCGCAGCTATCTGCTGTGCTTCAACATATAAGCTCGAATCAGGAGGCAACGTCGAAACCACTTCCTTCACCTGTCTTCTAAGGATCGTAGTAAACCATTCTTCATCGGTCGGATAAGGACCAAGCATAATCTGTTCATCCTTATAAGCGTAGATATCTCCGCGTTCGAACGTTGGATCCAACAAGAAACTGCTGATCTCTGCTTGTTGTCCCATTTCAGACAAAATGACCTGCTTAGCCGTATCCACTCGATGCTTGCCCAGATAGCAATGCACATAATATCGGTTCTCATTCTCACCCACTAACTTCTGCAGGCCCCTAATGGATTCTTGGTTGTCACCAATCCACGGCAGCATAGGAAACGATAAAATGTCTATACCCGCGGCATCACCGTTCTGCCGCTCTTCATCTAATAATTGTTTCTCAAATATCAACGCTGTGCTTAACAGTGTGATCACACCGTCATAGCCCTCAGCCTCCAGTTCTTCGAGCTTGACCTTGTCAGGATAGGGGCCAAAGGTAAACCGTTCATTCACCTCTACAACCTCACCTCGGCTGCTAGCGATTAATGCGGTGTCCGTATTGACGAACATGTAGAAGACAGCCCCTGCGTTCATTAGACAAAAGACTGCGAGGACAATAGACAGCTTGGTAATCCTCCTGCGAAGCAGCCACCAATAATAAGCCGCCGCAACAAGCGTTCCGAACACAACCCAGCCGTACACAACATATTTCAACACTTCATCGATCTCATTCTGTGATTTGCCCCATTCAACGAACACGGCTTCGATAGGGACGACCAAATACAATAGGAAATAGCCGCCCCCAGCGAAACCAAAGCAGGAATAGAACACACCCCAAAGCATCAACTTATGAAATTTGTTCGATTTCAGCAATCCCATTCCTAACTCAACCTTTCTTACGACCTGAGGCTTCTTCTAGAATCTGTTCCATTAAGGGAATATAAGCTTCCCAGAAAAACTGCTCGTCCTTGCGCATGTTTCCCATAAATGCATAGAACAGATCCGGCATGCGCCACTTTCTCATATCATTCGTCGTCATATCAGAGAAATCACCCGCAAAATAATAAATATTCCGCTCGGGCGAATGAATCACCGCAGGATACACTAATGGGATTCCAAACCCTGTTAGTCGCGCTTTTGCTTCTTCAGACCAATCGACGCGGTATTCCGCTTCGGTCAGAACCCCCTGCTTCGGTTTGATAATATCAAACCAATACAGATACTCACTGTCGCGCCCCTCAGGTACATGCATCCTACCCGCTTCGGTCCACTTGAAGCGTACTCGACCTTGGAAGTCCTCATCATTCATGATGACTACCCGATCCGCTTCATCAACAAACACAATCCCTTCGCCCTGGAAGTGCCATGGCTCCCCGAACTGAGCTTCGTAGTTCGTTCGCATCCATTCGGGGACTTCTTCACTTGCCAGGTCCGGGAAAAACCGCCCTATCCAGCCGCTCCAAGTCATCCCCATATTGTCCTCCACAATACGACGAACAAGCGGCTCCGTAGGAGAAGCAATCGAATCAAACTCCATTAGCAAGCGGGTTTGCGGGGTCTTGGCAGACATGATGCGATTCCATTCGAATAGCGTTAACCCTCCATACAGCAAGGTGGAACGATCGCCTGAAGGGTTTTCGTCTAAATCCGTACTGTATACCCCGTAGGTATCTGTCACATAAATCACATCTGGAGGCAATCCAATCTCTAGTTCTTTATCACCGCGTAGCTCCTCTGGATGATATCCATAGTAATCACGGTCTAAGCGATAATTCGAACCATCTGCCCGTTCCACCTTCAAATGATCTAATACCCAGAATAAGCCTAAATGCTCTCTGTAATCGTCTTGCGGAACAGTTTTGTCTACAACAACGAGCTCCACCTGCTTAGAATCTTCAGCCCACCAAGCCATAAAGGGCGTACATAAAAATAAAATTAAACATAACAATATCCCGATCATGATTCGTTTGTAACGAGCATTCATCTTGCCGCCACCTTCTAGTTATTGTTCTAGTTGTGTGGATTCCGTAGAAGCTGTAGAAGATCTAGAAGCTGAGTTTAATCCCCTGCGCTCCATATGGCCCCAGCTGATATCCTTTTTCATATATTTCACAAACGCCCAAGTGCGCCATATCGCATTTAACTGACGATACCAGAAATTCTCAAGCACGCTATACCAGGTTAGAATCAATAAGTCCTTCACCCTTACATACCGTCTAAAACTCATTTCTTCCAAGAACACGGCTCCCATCGATAGAAATATGCCGAACACGAATGTAGCTATTAAGAATAAGATCGCAAAAGGCACATTCACTACGTCCAAATACAAGCCAAGTGCAAACATAATCGTTCCTATTAATTCAATGACCGGACCCCATAACTCTACCAACAAGAAATAAGGCATCGCTATGATCCCCATCGTTTTATATTTCGGATTAAACATCACACTGCGATGCTTCTTAAGACATTCAATCAAACCAATATGCCAGCGTACTCTTTGCCGATACAAGACTCTTATGCTCTCTGGCGCTTCTGTCCAGCAGACAGGGTCTGGAACGAATAGAACCTTACCGGGAATATTATGGTCCAGGAGGTACGTTTGCAGCCTAATCACCAGCTCCATATCCTCGCCTACGGTAGCCGTATCGTACCCGCCGATTTGAAGAATTTCATGCTTCCTGAAGACGCCGAAAGCACCCGAGATGATCAATAAATTATTAATCCCGCTAAAGCCCAGACGCCCCATGAGAAAGGAACGCAAATATTCGATGATCTGATGCAGCGCTAGTTTCTTCTTAGGCAAGGACACCTCTATGACTCTACCATCCGATATTTTGCACCCGTTCGCAATCCGAATAATCCCGCCGCAAGCGATGACATCCTGCCCACCTTCTACGAAGGGCCGCATCGTCTTAATCAGCGCATCGCGCTCGAGAATCGAATCCGCATCAACCGCACAGTAATAAGGATATTGGGAAGCATTAATCCCTGCATTAAGCGCATCGGCTTTTCCCCCATTTAATTTATCAATCACAACTAGAAAAGGGTACTTAATAGAGCGGTAGGTTTGAAGCACCTCCTGCGTGGTGATTTGCTGACGAACAGGAGCATTCACAGGAATGAGTTCAAAGGTGTCGATTAACTTATTCAGTGTCGTGTCACCGCTGCCATCATTCACCACAATCACTTCGAACTCAGGATAATTGAGATGAACATAACTCATGATACTGTCGAGAATATTAACCTCTTCATTGTAAGCAGGCACAATAATCGATACAGGCGGAGTAAGCTCGGAGATACTCATTTCCTCATATTCACTGAAAGCCAATCGCTTCATATACGTTCTAAGCTGACGTATGGAAAGCACAAAGAATAACAAATAGTACCCGTTGATAAACATCACATAGATGAGCACAAACACATTAAAATACAGCAGTCCGGTGGTGAACCATCCGTACAAGTCCATCATGCGGCAGCGCCTCCCAGCTGGTGTTCGGCGAGAATTTTGGATGCCATGTCTCTTGCATAACGATCCTCGTGATGCATGCTGATCCATCGCAGCCGTTCAACCCCAAGCACCCCGAAGCTTAAGAGCGCCTCAGCCGCCCTCAGCCTGATCCACCATTTCGTATGGCATAACAGCTCCGCTAATTGCGGCACACCTCTTCGTAACCGGCATTCTTGTATGATACGGATGCACATTAATCGTTCCGGCCATTCACCTGCTTCAAGCCGGCGCATCACTTCATGCTCCTTTGTGGTATGTCCAATATCAGCAATCGCCTTTAAGGCTTTGATTCTAAGCTCACTATTCTCATGGACTATTAACGCCTCGATTTGATCAAGAGCAGCAATCGCTTTGCGTTTGCCCAAAATATCAATAAACACTAATTTCAAAGGCATCGACACGGTATCGAGATGCTTTATCATGAATGGTAAGATCTGTGCCTCAGCGGCAAGCAGCATATCACCCAATCTTAGAATGGCCGTACGGTCAAGCTCCTGTTCATGATCGACTAGATATCGGGCCACATTGATACCTTGATTCATCTGTGTTAACGCCCTTGCTGACGCAAACCACAAATCAAAATGCGAGGCACTTAAATTATGGTTAATATACGGCGCTAAGCTCTGTAATTTAAGCCCACCTGCTTGCCGTGTAGCCCCGGAAGCTATCCACCATTTATCGCTTTGAATCAGCTGCTCCAGCTGCTTGTCCAAACCGATTTGTTGGCATAAGTGATGAATGCGTCTCAGTTCGTCTTCATGACTCACGATCGATGCCATGTTCAACAAATTATCGATAATGACTTTGCGTTTCCAAGGGGAAGACGTGTTCAGCAAACGATAGATCGGAGTGCCTTTTGTGACGTATCCGATGATTTTCGGCTGTACAACTAATGTATATGCCCTGCGTTTAACATTTAAACGATTGGTTAGGGCCTTTTTTAACAGCAAATAAACAAACAGCAAGATATAAAGCATACAAAAGAACAAGGTCATCATGAAGACTACATAAATCATTGCCATTTGCTTATCCCTTTCTAACGTCTAATTTTAAGCCAGCGAGTGATTCGAGCTTCCAATTCTTGAACGGAAAAGGGCTTGGTCATGTACTCGTCCGCTCCTACTTGAAATGCTCTGGTAATGCTGCGGGTCATTGTATGTTTAGATAAGAACATAAAGACCGCTTGCTCCAATTCCTTGATCCCTCTAGTTTGTTGACAGAACAAATAACCGTCCAAATCCAGCATCGACGTTTCAGATATAATCACATGCGGCCGAAATGCCATGGCCTGATCGTAAGCTTCATGACCATGAAGACATGGCTTAACATCATAAACCTCAGGGTCAAGATGATTGTCTAATAGCGTATAGATCATAGGATCATCGTCCAATATCAGTATTCTTGTCCTCTCAGCCCGCTCATCAGGTTCCGGCTTCGTTGGATGAATTGCAATGACCTTGGGCGAGGCTTCCAGCATTAGCGCTGCATCTAATTTTCCGTACATGTCTTCCGCATGCTCATACTCATAATGACTTTCGATCGCGGCAACCTGAATATATGGCGATAAATCGCTGTCAGCATGCAGCCCCATTGCGGCAGCCTTAATTCTCTCCCCTACAATGACAGCCCCCTCCAGCTTGGAAGCAGGGAGCAGTACCATAAAGGAGTGGCTGTTCCACAACCTTCCTTCGTCGTAAAACCTTAATACTTTGCAGGCTGCTGCATACAATCGATCAACATAAGATATGATTTGTTCTGCACCATATTGCTGGATGAGTGATGAATAAGCGTCCAGTTTCACCTGTATAAGTGAAAAATAAGACTGGAATCGAATAAAGCGGAACCATTCATTCTGGATCAGCTTCTCCATCTCCTTGCGCTGCCTTGCAACGGGCATCATCGTTGAATCGAATCTAAAGTGTTCAATATGTCTATAAATTGCAGCTAATAAATACTCTTTATACATCTGGTCCAGTGATAATACATGATCCACGCCTTGTTTTATATAGATACTGAAATCGTGCTTTAATTGCTTTGCCTCGCTTTCAGTCGTATAGGCAATGATCGGCAATGCTCTCATAAAAGCTTGCTTCCTAATACTGTTCACTACGTTTACCAGTTTGCATTCTGTATTCTGGGTCAAAGGAAACATGACCAGCTTAATATCTTTTGAGATCAACGTTTCTATTACTGTATGGTACGGTAATTCTATGATTGCCAGATCCTCATGTTCCAAGCAGCTCATTAGAAGCTCCTGTTGCTTAATATTGCCCGGCTCTTGAACTACAATAATGCTTGACCTTGATTCTGCCATGGATACAATTGTATCTGAATTCGGCTGCTCTATATGATTCAGCGCTGCATTAATCTGAGCTAATAACGTTCTTAAACTTAAAGCCACCATCGTAGGTTTAGATGTTGTGATTCGATAAGTCGCAAACTCAATATCGAAATGAGTTAATAGATGGTCTGCGTTATGAAATATCGACTTCAACCCCAGCCATGAGCTGCGATCACGAATCTGTTTGACCGCTTCATACAGTTCGGTCACCTTATCCTGCTGACTGCTAAATTCCGGATGTTTCGCCCATTGATTAGCATACTCCCTAATCCGTTCTTGATGCTCTTGAAGAAATGCCTTTAGATGTTTCGGAGTTTGCTCCATGTATATCACTCATCGCTATTGAAGAATGTATTGCATCCTAATTTATTGTGAAATGAATTTACACCTATTATACTTTATTAATTATCCACTGGTAACTTAAGAAGACTGAAAGTTATTACCAACCTGTTTAACATCACAAAGTTCCCCTTTTCTATGCTAGAGTAAAGGGCAGATAATTTTCTGCCCCTCCTCATCAAACCGTACGTGA
>CAYUSG010000020.1:26344-34606 GCA_964447355.1 uncultured Paenibacillaceae bacterium | reverse complement strand
CCAATCAAATGAAGAAAAATTCACCGAAGGCAAAAAACCAGACGGTTGAACCCAATAAGCAGAGTAACAAAAACCAACATATCCAACACAAGGTACAACGGTTAAAATCGCCTGAAGACAATGAAATAAGTGTGAAGGGAATTTATATTCCCCCCCATCTGATGACAGAAGCAAAGTTAACTCCAATCATAAAGCTGTTACAACAAACTGAGTTAAACGCAGTTGTACTTGATGTGAAAACAGACACCGGACAGCTGACGTATCCATCTAAACAACCTTTAGTGAAGGATATTCATTCCAACAGCAAGCAGACGGGAGATTTAACTTCAATTATCAAGATGTTTAAAGAAGAGGGTATTTATACGATTGGACGTATTGTTACCTTTAAAGATCCCTATTTAGCAGGGGCTAAAAAACAATGGGCTATGCATAGAAAAGACGGTTCCCTATGGATGGATGTACATGGTGTTGCGTGGATAGATCCTTACCGCAGTGAGGTGTGGGATTATAATATAGCTATCGCGAAGGATGCAGCTGCATTAGGTTTTGATGAGGTTCAGTTTGATTACGTGCGATTCCCCGATAACGGAGCTAAGGTGGATCGTGAGGTTGCTTTTCATAATACAGAAAATTGGAGTAAAGCTGAGGTTATTGCTACTTTTCTTGAAAAAGCCAAGATGGCTTTAAATCAAACTATTTATATCTCAGCTGATGTTTTCGGATTAACGACCTCTGTCAAGGATGATATGGGAATTGGACAGCAATGGGGGAAAATTTCAGCACAAGTTGATTATATTTCTCCAATGACTTATCCATCTCATTATTCCAGCGGCATTTACGGCATTCGCCATCCCGATTTAGAACCTTATGCATTGATAACTAAAGCTTTAAAGGATGCGAAGCTCAAGAATAGCAGTCTAAAGAAGCAAGGTATCGAACCAGCCCGTGTTCGACCATGGCTGCAAAGCTTTACAGCTAGTTGGGTAGAGCCCCACCAGACTTATGGACCCAAGGCCGTAAGAGATCAAATTGAAGCTGCAAAGGCTTTAGGTATAGATCAATACTTGTTATGGAATCCTCTTGGACAATACAAGCTGTAACCTAATTGTAAAAATAACGCAAAAGCTTGTCTTGACAGTAAAATTAGGCTTTTGTTAATATTGCAATAATAGTCGGATGGAGCCTAAAGGAGGATATCAACGGTGTGGGAAGATAAGTTTGGTAAAGAAGGGCTAACCTTTGATGATGTTTTGTTAGTCCCAAGAAAGTCCCAAGTGTTCGGTAAAGAAATCAACGTGTCCACAAAGCTGCATGAGAAAATTAAACTCAACATTCCATTTCTAAGCTCGGCCATGGATACAGTAACTGAATCGCAATTAGCGATTGCCATTGCACGTGAGGGCGGCATGGGTATCATTCATAAGAATATGTCGATTGCGCAGCAGGCTGAAGAAGTAGACCGCGTAAAAAGATCAGAAAGCGGTGTAATCACCAACCCGTTCTCATTAACGCCAGAACATCATGTTTACGATGCGGAAGCATTAATGAGTAAGTTCCGGATCTCTGGTGTTCCTGTTGTTAACGAAGATAATAAGCTGGTAGGTATTATTACGAATCGGGATATGCGCTTTGTTCATGATTATTCCATTAAGATCAAAGAGGTTATGACCCGCGATAATTTGGTAACTGCGTCGGTAGGAACGACATTACAAGAAGCAGAGGTTATTCTACAGCAGCATAAAATTGAGAAGCTGCCTATCGTAGATGAGCAGTACAACCTGAAAGGGTTAATA
The DNA here is from genome assembly GCA_964447355.1 of uncultured Paenibacillaceae bacterium. GTDB lineage: Bacteria > Bacillota > Bacilli > Paenibacillales > CAYUSG01 > CAYUSG01. The sequence goes on along the minus strand of CAYUSG010000020.1, from coordinate 32,813 downwards.
ACGATTAAAGATATAGAGAAAGCCATACAGTTCCCTAACGCAGCCAAAGACAGCCAAGGTCGATTATTAGCTGGAGCAGCAGTTGGTGTGTCTAAAGACGTTATGGAGCGTGTACAAGCCCTAGTAGATGCGGGTGTGGACCTCATTGTTGTTGATTCTGCGCATGGGCATCATATTAATATTCTCAATACCGTTAAACAAATTCGGGCAAAATATCCTGAAATGCCAATCTGTGCAGGTAACGTAGCGACAGGAGAAGGCACTAAGGATTTAATCGAAGCCGGTGCTTCCATTGTTAAAGTCGGGATTGGACCGGGTTCAATTTGTACGACAAGGGTTGTAGCTGGGATTGGTGTACCACAAATTACAGCTGTCTACGATTGCGCTAATGTAGCAAGACAATACAATGTTCCCATTATTGCTGATGGGGGAATCAAATATTCAGGTGATGTTGCAAAGGCCATTGCAGCAGGAGCCAACGCGGTAATGCTGGGCGGCTTATTTGCCGGAACGGAAGAAAGTCCTGGTGAATTTGAAATATTCCAAGGGCGTCGTTTTAAGGTTTATCGCGGCATGGGTTCATTAGGTGCCATGAAGGAAGGCAGTAAGGATCGTTATTTCCAAGAAAATGAAAGCAAACTGGTACCAGAAGGCATTGAAGGTCGTGTACCTTATAAAGGACCTCTTGCTGATATTATTTTCCAAATGGTGGGCGGTTTGCGCTCTGGTATGGGTTATTGCGGCAGCGGAACCATTGAAGAATTGCAGAACAGTACACAATTTGTGCGTATTACGGGTGCAGGCCTTCGTGAAAGCCATCCGCATGACGTTCAAATTACGAAAGAATCACCGAATTATTCACTATAGCATAAGGTTAGAGCAAAGGCAGGGAATGACTCCCTGTCTTTTTTTTGCAAGAATACATGTGTTACAATAATGAGGATCAATATATAGAAGTGGAGAGGGGAAAGTGAAGAAGTTGTCTATTCAGAAGTGGATTAAGCGAGGAGTCCTGGCAGGTATAACAGCAGCTGTATTCTCATTTTCAATGATAACGCCAACTGCCAAGGTGAGTGCGGAAGTATCGACTACCATTCAGTTGGAGGCAGCTTCCTACATATTGATGGAGGCAAGTACAGGGCAAGTGATTGCTTCCGTTAACGCAGACGAGGCTTTACCTCCGGCGAGTATGACGAAAATGATGACCGAATATATCGTGATGGAATATTTGGCAGATGGGAAAATTAAGTGGGAAGATGAGGTTCCGATCAGTCAATATGCAGATGAAGTGATTGGCTCCGGGGCTTTATTAGCTGTGGGAGAGAAGTGGACAGTTAAGGAATTATTCCAGCATATGTCCATTTACTCAGGGAATGATGCTTCGATTGCCTTAGCCGAATATGTTGCGGGAACAGAAGAAAATTTTGTACACATGATGAATGAAAAAGCAGAAGAATTAGGTATGAAAAACTCTCATTTTACAAATTCTACGGGTTTGTCTACCGAAGATCTGGGCAAATATGCGCCGAATGTGCCAGGAGAAACCTTAATGACAGCCCATGATGCAGCCCTTCTCGCTAGAGCGATTGTAACTGAGCATCCGGAAGTGTTGGATATAGCCAGTCAACCGACAAGACATGCAAGAGATAATGATGAAACCTCTCCATTGATGGAGAACTGGAACTGGATGTTAGAAGGATGGGAAAGCTATAATAATAATTTTACACGTTATGCATATAAAGGATTAGACGGATTGAAGACAGGCCATACGGATGAGGCCGGATATTGCTTTACTGGTACTGCTGAACGCGATGGAATGCGGCTGATCAGCGTAGTTATGAAAACTAATTCTGAGCGCAAGCGGTTTGAAGAAACGCGTAAGCTGCTTGACTTTGGATTTAATAATTTTGAACTCAAGACGGTATTAACCGCCAAAACCGAGATCGATGAAATGAAAACTGTGTCGGTGAAAAAAGGTGTAGAAACTGAAGTACCTGTAGTTACACAAGAAGGCGTCACGCTAGTTGTTGAGAAAGGCGCTGAAGATGAAGCTTTTACATTAAAAGCGAAGGCAAAGCCTGAGTCAGAAATTGTCGCACCTATCAAACAGGGTGATATCTTAGGTACAGTAACTTTAACTTATGACGGCCCTATGGGTGAGGAAGAACAAACCATTAATTTAGTTGCGGCGCAAGATGTTGAGAAGGGCAGCTGGATTCGTTTATTGTTTAGAGCGATCGGCAACTTCTTTGGTGATATTTTCGACGGGATTAAGAATTTATTCTAGGTTAATGGGATTGAAGTGTGTGAGGCCAGATGCAGTGGTTCTTAATCCCAAGTGAATGGGTTGTATATTTATTCGCCTTCATGTAAAATAATTGCTTAGGAGTTCATTGAGCGTGTTATAATGTAGGATTCATTAATTGATATAGGATCAGGAGGATTCGAACATGGAAACAGGAACATCGCGTGTCAAAAAAGGGATGGCAGAAATGCAAAAAGGCGGCGTCATCATGGACGTCATGAATGCTGAGCAGGCTAAAGTTGCTGAAGCGGCAGGGGCATCGGCAGTAATGGCTTTAGAAAGAGTACCCGCAGATATCCGTGCTGCAGGGGGCGTATCACGTATGGCCGACCCTACGATTGTAGAAGAAGTTATGAAAGTCGTATCTATTCCGGTTATGGCTAAAGCCCGTATCGGTCATTTTGTAGAAGCAAAAGTGCTGGAGTCTTTAGGTGTGGATTACATTGACGAGAGTGAAGTGTTAACACCTGCTGATGAAGTGTATCATATCAACAAGAAAGACTTTACCGTTCCATTTGTATGTGGATCTAGAGACCTTGGTGAAGCTTTAAGACGTATCGCTGAGGGTGCATCCATGATTCGTACAAAGGGTGAGCCAGGGACAGGCAATATCGTTGAGGCTGTTCGCCATATGCGCCAAATTCAAGGTCAAATTAAGAAAGTACAGAATATGTCTAAAGATGAGCTGTTTAATGAAGCTAAGTTATTAGGCGCACCTTATGAGCTGTTATTACAAGTTCATGAGCAAGGTAAATTACCTGTAGTTAACTTCGCAGCTGGTGGTGTGGCTACACCTGCAGATGCTGCATTAATGATGCATTTGGGCTCTGACGGCGTATTTGTTGGATCAGGAATTTTTAAATCAGATAGTCCTGAGAAATTCGCTAAAGCGATTGTAGAGGCGACAACACATTATACAGACTTCGCTCATATTGCAGAGATTTCCAAGGGATTAGGGACTCCTATGAAGGGGATCGATATCTCATCCTTGGAAGCATCCCAAAGAATGCAAGAGCGCGGCTGGTAAGCCTAGACGTTTTCGTTTTGACTAGAAAGAAGGTTGTATCATGAAAATTGGCGTTCTGGCGCTTCAAGGCGCAGTAAAAGAACATATTGTGATGATCGAGCAAGCGGGTGCCGAGGGTATTGTGGTGAAAAGGGTTGAGCAGCTTCAAGAGATCGACGGCATTATTATTCCAGGCGGAGAGAGTACAACGATTGGGAAGTTAATGCGGACTTACGGTTTTATGGAGGCACTTAAGCAGTTCTCTGCAGAAGGCAAGCCCGTATTCGGTACTTGTGCCGGCCTAATAGTCGTAGCCAATACCATTGTGGGACAGACAGAATCGCACTTAGGCTTAATGGATATTACGGTTGCGCGTAATGCATTCGGCCGTCAACGGGAAAGCTTCGAAACGGACTTAACCGTGAAGGGGATTGATGAGGGCGTAAGAGCTGTATTCATTCGTGCCCCTCTTATAGAACGAGTTGGGGATCAAGTAGATATATTGTCTGAGTATAATGGGCGTATCGTGGCTGCTAGACAAGGTCATATCTTGGTTGCCTCTTTCCATCCCGAGCTTACAGACGATTACAGAATGCATTCATACTTCTTAGAGATGGTTAAGGAAGCGCAAGCTTCTAACACGAAAGTATCTCAGTCCATTTAACTTGAGTTAAGCTTAAAAGCACCGCATCGATAAGATGTATGGTGCTTTTATTGCATCTATGGTTGCTACTAACTATAAAAAGTTTCAAGGTATAACTGCAAAACGTGCTTCAAGCAAGATTTTACGTGTCATGGAGTGCATTTTAAATAGTGTCGTTTTGGTAAAAGTTGAAGTTTGGGGTTTAGTATAGTAAATTAGTAAACAGTCCGATTGATCAAGTTAGAACGGTGTTTGAAAAATTTTTCCCTTTTGGGGGGGTTCACATGTTAGATATAAAATTATTACGTCATGATTTTGAACGCGTGGTACAAGCTATGCAGCATCGCGGAAAAACAATGGAGGAGCTGCAAGGTTTTACAGACTTGGACTTAAAACGCAGGGAATTGCTTCAGGAATCCGAGCAGTTGAAGAACCGCAGGAATACGGTTTCTCAGGAAGTTGCTAAGCTTAAAAAAGCTGGTGAGGATGCTGAGCAACTGATTATTGAAATGCGTGAGGTTTCGGATCGAATTAAGGCACTCGATGAAGATATTCGCAACCTTGAGGCTGATATTGAGTTGTTTATTTTGTCGACACCGAATATGGCGCACGATAGCGTACCTATAGGCAGTTCAGAAGATGATAATGTTGAAGTTCGGAAGTGGGGTGAGCTTCCTAACTTCGATTACGAGATAAAGGCGCATTGGGAGATAGGTCAGGACCTAGGTATTTTAGATTTTGAAGCGGCAGGTAAAGTGACAGGGTCTAGGTTCGTCTTCTATAAAGGCTTAGGTGCCAGGCTTGAGCGTGCATTGATGAATTTTATGATGGATTTGCACAGCTCAGAACACGGCTATGAAGAGATGCTGCCACCTCATATGGTCAACCGAGATAGTATGACAGGGACAGGTCAGTTGCCTAAATTTGAAGAAGATGCCTTTAAATTAAAGGACACGGACTATTTCATGATCCCAACGGCAGAGGTTCCGGTGACGAATTACCATAGAGAAGAAATTCTAAATGCAGAGGATCTGCCTAAGTATTATGTAGCTTTCAGTCCTTGTTATCGCTCGGAAGCGGGTTCGGCCGGAAGAGATACTAGAGGATTAATTCGTCAGCATCAATTCCACAAAGTGGAGTTAGTGAAGCTAGTTAAACCTGAGGAATCTTATAATGAACTTGAAGCGTTGCTCGGCAATGCCGAAAAGGTGCTTCAGTTGCTTGAGCTTCCTTATCGCGTGATTACGTTATGCACAGGTGATTTGGGCTTCTCATCAGCGAAGACGTACGATATTGAAGTTTGGTTGCCGCAGAGCAATGCGTATAGAGAGATTTCTTCATGCAGTAATTTTGAGGATTTCCAGGCACGGAGAGCGAATATACGCTATCGTCCTGATGTCAAAGCCAAGCCAGAATTCGTCCATACATTAAATGGATCAGGCTTAGCTCTAGGCAGAACGGTTGCCGCGATTTTAGAAAATTATCAGCAAGCCGATGGCAGTATTCGTATCCCAGAAGTGCTTCAATCGTACATGGGTGGGATTTCTACAATTAGTAAGAAATAGAGCTTGATTATCTCTTTATGTATATGATACAATGCTCTTTGTGACGATGATAGTTGGTTACTTAAACTACATCTCGCTTGGAGAGGTGGTCGAGTGGTTTAAGGCAGCGGTCTTGAAAACCGCCGTGTCTTCGCGGGCACCGTGGGTTCGAATCCCACCCTCTCCGCCATACATAAAAATGAACGACCCATGATGGGTCGTTTTTTTGTGAGGAGAGAACGGGATGAGAACCACGTAGGGTTCGTCGGAGCAACCGCTTCGAAAGAAAAGGCATCGCAGTCTCGCCCGTGTGCGGCGATGCAGAGCCGCGAGCCAGCGAGTATCCCACCCTCTCCGCCATACATAAAATGCAACGACCCTTTGTCCTTTACTGTCTAAGCTAAGTGAGCTTAAACAGAAAAGGAAGGGTCGTTTTTTATTTCCTTTGATTCACTTGGGCTGTTTCGCATATTTGGGCTAGGAAAGCAGCAGGTTATATGACAGGAGGTGTTCAAAGATGAGCAGTCATACGTTGCAAGTAGACCAGCAACGCTTGGTAGATGCTTGGAATCGCACCATGCCTGAAGTATTGAACCAAACGGATAAAGCACACGTATTTATGGATGCGGAGAATGTGAATGCAGTGCGTATCCACATCATTGCAGCGGGCCGCCAGAAATATACGTTTGATTTCAAATGCAGCTATGTGGATGATCGAGAAGTGAAAGTGGAATTAGTGGATGTGGAGCGGTATAATCAATCCATTGATGAGCATGACGAAGTGGTACAACAATTAATTAATGATTATGTTCGCCACATTCACGAATGTGCACAAATCTTAAAAACCGTAACGAAGTCTTAAGTTAAGAATGTAGCCGTCCCGAAAGGAGTTGACAACTAATGGAAACCCGTGGATCGGTTAGTACGGATAAAAATTTAATTAATGTCGTAGAGGGCATAGCGCACGAGGG
>CAYUSG010000020.1:0-26334 GCA_964447355.1 uncultured Paenibacillaceae bacterium | reverse complement strand
AATGCACACCATGCACAGCAACTAAACCAAGATCGAATGGAACGAAGAAAGAAGGATATACGTAATCAACGAAAATAAAAGGGAGTGAGTTGGATGCCAAAAACCAAAACGCAGCCCGTGCCCAATCCACATGAGCGAACAAATCGAAGCGAAGAAGAAGTACAAATGCAGGAACCGTTATCCGGGTCTAAGGATGTTAAGAACCGCAACCACTCTAGACAAAATCAGCATTCTGAAGGATAAAGGATCTAAGGTTAAAGCGACATCCCCCTAATTAGGGGGATGTTCTCTTTTACATATGGACAATCTAAAGTTAAGAAGGTCCAAAGGGAGGGTAATGGGTTGAAAAAGAGAATCGTATCATTACTAGTAATGATACTTACTTTTAATACTGTGGGTCTTTCAGTTCATGGAGAACTGCATTCCCAGCCTTTTTCTGCTAAGTTCTCAGCAGATATTACCCGGGAAAAGCGTCTATTGGAAGCAAGACATCAGATGTTGGACATGATTAACGCCGAAGCAGGAATTTATTATGTCAAGCTAGGGCAGATATACACCTCAGAGCTGCAAGAAACGGTTGTAAAGAGAAGTGAGACAATAGACCGACTATTCATCGAATTAATACAAGGCGGCTCGGAAGGGAAATATAGCGGCTTAGAGGTTAGGGAGGCCTTGAAACAAACCTTGAATTGGTTCTTTTTCGAAGAAATACATGCATTAATCGGACAAGTGACTAGGACTAGATTAATGGAAGGGGAGCACACTGCAGCTCGTGAGGCCTTACAGCAAGGAGTGCACTTATATTTAAAAACCTTAGCCAAAACAGCAGATGCAATGGATGAGCAGTATAAAACGCAAACAAAGGCGACTACTGAATCGGTATTGATTCCAAGTCTGATGCAGGCAGCAGATCAAGACCAACCCGTTTCCTATAGTATGTATTCAAGCATGATGCACAGAACCTTGCTTAAGGTGTTCATACTCTCGAGTATGAACCATGCGGAGCAGATGCAACTTAACGCTAAAGCCGGTCAAATGGTAGAAGCAAACGCACATAAGGCAGGGTTATCCATTTTATATAAATCAATTGCTAAAGAGCTTGGGATGGATGTTGATGCTAAATTAAACGAAATTCAAGTTGCTCTCGAGCAGGATTCACAATGGCCACAATTTCATTCGATGATGAAAACGCATTTGCCTAAGGTGATTAATCGTAAAGTAACAAGTTTGCTAAACCAAGCGTTTGATTCGGATAAAGCTAAGAATGATCAAGGGTCCGTGTTGGAACTGACGTCGGATGCTATTTCATTAGCTGGTGCCCTGGAAATTTGGCTCAGGAATGAACAGACTGAACAGGATGCACAATATGTACGTTTACAGGGGCTCGCAGAAGCCGTTTTAAATAGTGTACATCATGGACATATAGAGAAGGGTAAAGCTGCAGCTTTCGATCTGCTTGCACATACCAGCAAGCTTAGCGGGGTTTATTTTAAGGTAGGGGACAGGGAATTGAACCTAAAGGGAACACAAATAAGCATGCCCCAAGCAGCCTCTTATATTGATCATGCAAGTAACCGCACAATGGTCTCCATCCGCTTAATTGCAGATGTGTTGGGAGCTAAGGTGACTTATGATGCATCCAAGCAACAAATTCAGATTCAAGATCATGATATCCATATGATTCTACATATAGATAGCCCTGATGTATGGGTGAATGGACGAATCCGCCACAAACTTCCACAAAAGCTGGCACTAAGAAAAGGTAGGAGCTATATCCCACTTCATGCTATTGCGCCGTTATTAGGTTGTCAGATGTTCTGGTATAATGGGCATATCGTCATAAACTGAAATCGATCCGACTAACTTGTCACACATGACTTTAGTCGGATTTTTTTTTGAATTCAAAAATGTGTAAAAAAATACCCTTTATTATACAAGCAGTTTGTAATAGAATAGTTTAGTGAATCAATTTTTTAAAAAAACATATATTTATGTAGATTGATTCCAAGATATATGGAGAGGGGAAACGATGTTGAAAACAAAATTAGGTTTTTCTGTTCTGGCCCTGATGATGCTTTTCACGGTTATATTAACAGGATGCGGAACCGTTCCGCCCAAAGAAGCATTGCAAAAAGCATACGAAGAGTCCATGAACATTAACAGTTCTAGCTTTGAGGGGAGTATTGCGCTGGACTTTACACCGCCTTCATCCTTAGCAAATGATCCTAACATGATGATGGCTGTAAGTTTCTTGCAAAATGCTGAGTTTAAAATAAGAGGGACCCAGCAACTGGACCCACTTCAGGCTGAAGTATTCCTGGATATAAATTTAAAAGGCGATTTAGCGATGCAGCTTAGCATACCTATGGTGATTACGGAAGAGAAGATTTGGATTAAAGTTCCTAACATCCCTATGGTTCCATTGCCACCTGAATTAGTGGGCAAATTCGTGGAGCTTGATTTTGCCAAGTTAAGCGAATTAAGCGATGGAGAAATCCCTGCAGATTACAAACCATTTGACATAGCGCTTCAACAACAGTTCTCAGCTGAAGTGTTAAGTGTAATGATGAAGCATTATGATGAAGAGACTTACTTCTCCCACGTGGCAATTGAAGAAGCAGCATTACCTGCTGGTATCGAAGCAGAGCAAGTAGTAAAATTTGAAATGAATAACGAACAGGTTCAACAAGGCATTCGAGTGTTTGTCGAGAAAGTTATTCCTGAAATGTTTGATGTTATGGCTGACCCTAAATATGCTTCACTAGTAGTAGAACAAGGGGAATTAGAACAGCTGAAGTCAGACTACGAAACAAACAAAGAAGAAGCACTTAAAGAATTGGATACATTAAATGAATATTTAAAAGTTAATGACTTCAGTATGGTTACAGCGATCAATAAAGACAACCATATACCATTTACTGAATTTAACTTAAATGTTGATATCACTGAAGAAGAAGAGACTTCGAAGCTCGGCGTTAAAATTACTAACATCACTAGCAACTTTAACGAAGAGCCTGTTTGGGAAATTGATATTCCTAAGGAAGAAGAAGTGCTGACCATCGATCAGCTTCAAGAAATGTATTTCATGGGCTTTTAATTAAACATCCACTAGGTAGAGGGATCTACTTAGTGGATGTTTTTGATTTAATCCCTATACAATTTCGCCTGTACGTTCAAGATCAATTTTTACGGTGACATGATGCGGAATATGAGGATAGTCCTCTTTGATCCATTGTTTGTTTGGAAATTTGCCGTGATGCGCTTTGCGATAGACGATGCCAAAACCGACAGGGTCGGTTTTTAAGTCTTGTGTTTTCTTAATGGCTTGCATGCATTGCTTCTCCAAATATTCTTCTAGTTCACTGCTTATACGTTTGAGCTCACTTATGGAATAGCTAGTCATCTGCGCATCATTTTCTAAGTTTAAGGCTATATGAAGTGTGGTATAGAAAGCCTCGTTTCTATAGGTTGTTTTACATTTATAATTCAATAAGTTAAACGTTTGGTTCTGATGTGTAAACGAAGCGGGATGAACCCCTTGGTGTTTAAGCAGTTGGATAAACATGATCTCTTCGCTGTTTAGTTCGCCCACCATGCGATGGTCCTGAAACACAGCTAGTGTAGGAAATGTAAGCTTATTGCCTTCTTCCATCGCTTGAACTGTCATAGCATAAGGGCTAATATCTGGTTCATGCAGGTAGCTTATAAATGTATGCAAGTATGCAGGCAGGATCTGCATCGATTCTGTTCCTGTACGGGAGAAGGCATCTACAATGTAATCTGAGATGCTGTCCGGCACTTCAGGTTTTATCTCAAGTACAGGCTTGGTACTGCCATGGGTAATACCGATCCAAGACACTATCTGAAGTTCCTCTTTTCGAACGAAGGAGTCGAAGACACCTCGAATGTCCTGTTTAGCTAGTTCGTCTGAAATTAAGATGATTTTGGTTTGACCAAGGTTAAGGTCTCTAGAGGTTTGTTTCTTCATTTGGTACAGCGCGTCAGAGACCGTTTTGCCTTTTCCCGATAATATAAAGTGAGGAGCAGCTTGTCCAGATGAGGTGCCTCCGGATGGAGACAGTTCAGCGAACCGGCTGGCGATGGCCCCTAAAGCATGCACCTCTACACCCTCATCAGCGGTGTCAACCCCTATTAAGGTGATAAAGGTAATGCGGTTCAATTGCTTTACATTGGTGCATCCACTTAATAAGAGCAGGCACATTACCCCAATGAAACTGATATAGATGGCAGATTTCATAAAGGCTTCCCCTTCCATTTATAAATACCAAATGCGAGCATGGGCACGCATACAATCAAGATCATACTTACAAAGCCTAGCCACATACTAATGGTTTTTAGAATGTACTTATAATCAGTGGAAATAATGAGTAATTGCATACTTAGTGCCAAGAATACCATGGTCCAAGGTGAAAGCGAAATATGAAAGGCCCGTGATATACACCAGCCTGCACAGCGGAGGAAGAAACCAGCTGCAATAAATTCAATGTATTTCCACGTAATAATACCGAGATAAATAATCCGTTCGAAGAAGAAATTCTCAATTCGTACAGCACTGACTGACAAGTAGGACAGATAGAAGGCTTCTTGAGCAATATGGATGCCAAAGGTGCCAATCCCAAGTGCAATCATGGATGCAGTATAGAAGCCAACGAATCCGATGGTCATAAAAGAAGACAGATAAGGCTTCTTGGTCTCTAAGGATTTGAAGGTGAAGGCCGCAGCGGGCGCAAAGATAACAAATAGACTCATGATCGCATCCCAAGGCGAAATCCATTCTTCAGGATAGATATTAGGGTACACCCACGCCCAATGCATATTACGCAGCTGGAGCAATCCAAGCAGAAAAAAGATCGGCAAGATCGTGACACTGGCTAAATGAGCGTACCGCACCATGCTTTCAATTGGAAATAAGGCGACTAAACAAGTTAGGATGATCTCAATAAGGACCATCGTTTTTGAATCAGACTGAACAAGCACCCGGGCAACAAAATCCCCAGTGTTCATACAAATATAAAAGGTTAAACCCATGAATAGGGCTGCATAAGCGATATACAGTGCACTGCGCATCCAACCCAAGCCTTTATGATGAAAGCACTCCAGTAAGGAACGCTGATCTATTTGTTTGTGCAGATAAATACTGAGCCAAGTTAACAAAATGACCAAGAGCGTGATTGGAATCCAGAACCATAGCACATTCCGGCCAATCCCCTCTATCATAAATCGCTGAAGCCTGGTGATGGAAAGTGCGGTCATGCTCATGAACAGCAGAAGGGGATAGTGATAGCTCATCCGTTTGTTTTTAGTCATAGATCCTCTTCCTTCGTTGGTGTCGATGTATGCTGGTTAGATGGTTCCACAGATGTGGAACTGTAGCTGTGAACCGCGTGCTTAAAAGCAGTTAGCGGCAATCGGATGAACGTATCTCTAATCAGGTCTTTAAAATAATTGGTATCTAAAGGCGACAGGTAGGGGACTCCTAATGACTTAAGATGGCAAAGATAAATCAATATGAAGGAGGTGCCAATGGTCATTCCATATACACCAGCTACGATAGCCATTATCGTTAAGCCGTATCCGAAGATTCTCCAAGTAAAGCCGATGACATAACTCGGCGCTGTAAAACTTCCTACCGCTGTCGCCGCTGTGATGACGATCATAATAGTACCCACTAAGTGGGACTGGGCGGCTGCAGTACCTATAATTAGCCCGCCTACAATGGCAGCTGTTCCACCAATAACTTTAGGTAATCGAACGGAAGCTTCGTTAATGAATTCAAGCAGAATCATCATAATTAAAACTTCGATAAAGGCAGGGTAAGGGACACCTTCGCGACTGGCCGCAATGGCCAGCATTACTTTTAGCCTGAGAATATCTTGATTGACGGATGTTAAAGCAATGTAAATACCAGGCAGGAACATAGTCACTAGCATGCCCATAAAGCGAACTATTCGCATAAATGAACTGACTAGGCTAGAAAAGTAGTAGTCATCTGGTGTCTGATACATACTGATCATCGTCGTGGGGAGTATGCTTGCAACCGGGGTAGTGTCCACAAGCATTACCACACGGCCGTCAGCCATAGCAGAAACGGCTGTATCGGGCCGCTCAGTGCTTTGATATAAGGTAAAAGGAGAAAACTGACCACCGGTTATGTATTTTGCAAGCTGTGTTGAATTAAGCAGTAATTCCGTCTTCATGCCTTTATCAAGCTTCGAGGTAATTTGCTTTAGCATCAGAGGATCAACCTTATCCTCGTTATGTAGTAAAAAGACTTTGGTTCTAGACTTCGATCCGACGGTGTAAGCGTTGATTCTAAGGCTTGGGTGCTGGTAGCGCCGTCGTATAAGGGACAGATTAGTCTCTATATTCTCGTTAAAGCTGTCTTGTGGTCCTGTTAAGGAATTTTCCCGATCAGATGACGAGATGCCTCGATCATTCCATTTGGTGGTATTGACAGCCAATGCCATCGAGCACGACTCTGAGATAACAAGGGTATGACCTTGAATGAGCATATTCAATAATGAAGGTGGCTGCAGTTGAACAGGTTTGGCATCTGAACGCATCATGAGCCATACAGGGAAATCGTCATCATGTTGAGCAGTTTCTGATAAACGAGTTGACTGGTTTGGGTTGGAGGTGCTTGAGGCGATATAATCACTTAAGGGTGCAATGATCTCATTCATGATTTTATCGTGATCGGTAATGGTTGTTAAATACATAACAGCTGTCATAGAGGAGTGAGCTGACTTGCTGAATACATGAACTTTGAAATCTTGAGGTTGACCAAGCGCTTGTGTTATCTGTTTAATCCAAACCGCTACATCGGTCAGATTCTGCTTCAACATGAGATCATCTCCATCCAGACACCAATTCATGGTGCATATTATCCCCTGAAGTGGAAGGATTATGCCGAGTGTCATTGGTAACGTTGCCTTAGGAGAGTGGATTAGGGTATAAAAAAAACAGCATAAGGCAGAGCCTTAGCTGTAAATAGGGTTTAACTGGCATGTGTCACGGACAGTTCGGCGTAGGTGACACCTTTTTGAATTTGAATTTGCTGATGCAAGCTTCTCAGTCGCTCCAAAGGACCTCTTACCATGAGTACTTCCATACATTGATCATGACTTAAATGAACATGAACATTCGAGATAATATCGTGAAGATATTCGTGCTGCAGCTCCATAATATATAAGGGTAAATGACTGACATGATGATCAAATACCATCACAATGGTGCCGGCTACAATTTGATCGGATGAGGTCCAGTTCGGGTCTAATAAAGATTTTCGCACTAGGTCTCGAATGGCTTCAGAGCGGTTATGATACCCTTGCTGAGCAATACGATCATCAAACTGCTTGACCAGCTCTTCTGGCATAGACACGCCGAATCGAACAAGCGTATCCTTGTCTTTCGGCGCCTGGTTGTTCGTCTGCTTCTCTTTCATAACTTCCTCCCATAGCTCTCTTACAATTGATAGATTCTGCTGCATAAGTGATGAATTAAATGGTGATCATGACTGATCACCAGCATCCCTACATTTCTAATCTCAGCCATCTGGATTAAGGCATTCCAAATTTGAGCTTGCGTAATCGCATCCAGCATGGCTGTCATTTCATCTGCGATTAGAAATTGGGTTTGAGGGTTCATGGCCCTAGCAATGCATACGCGCTGGAGTTCCCCTCCAGATAACTCGTGGGGCCACCTTTGGAACCATTCCGGCTCGACACCAAGTGCCGCTAGACAGTCACGGTCTGGAATCCCACCTTCATTCAGAGTGGCCTCTATCTTCCACCTTGGATTGACGGCTTTCTCTGGGTGTTGAAATACTAATTGAACGGGATGATAAGCAGGCTGTTTCTTTGGTGCAGACCAGCCGTGAAGGTTCACTTTCCCTTCAATAGGTGGGAGATAACCTGCCAATATGCGACCTAATGTAGTCTTGCCGCGTCCGCTTGGTCCAACAAGCCCGACTCGCTCTCCTGGGTTAATCTTGAGATTAAAGTTTTGAAACAACCACGGTCCATTATCGTAACGATAGCTTAAATTGTGTGCTTCAAGTAGCATGAATACATTTCACCTTCCCATCTCGCAACGTTAACCAATCAGGTTGCTGAAAGCTGCATTCAGGGGTTACCCGTTCACATCGCGGAGCGAATGAACAGCCTTGGGGCAGTGCGCTGAATTGAGGCTGGGAGCCTGGGATGGGATTAAATCCGTTCTGGGGCTGGGCTCTCCATAATGCCTGTGTATACGGATGGCGTAATGCTTCGCCATGATGGGTGAAATCATCTGCTGAAGCGATCTCCACTAACGTGCCTGCATATAATACCGCAATGCGGTCGGCGATGTCTAGGATCGACATGAGATCATGGGTGATGATCATGACCGCACAACCCTCATGGGCCAAATGTCTAAAGGTATCTAATGCTTCCTTCAAATTGGAGGAATCCATTCCGGGTGTGGGTTCGTCGGCTATCAACACCTTTGCCCCGCTCACCGTGGCCATTGATACAAGTGTTCGACGGGCCATTCCGCCAGATAGTTGAAAGGGGTACTGTCGTTCCACTTCTGGGCCGAGTTGAAAGCGTTTGAACCATTTGCGTTGTGTTGTTTTGGGTTCGCCCTTTCTAACAGAAGTTCTAACTTGGGCGGCTACTGTCATTAAGGGATCAAGGAAACTTACGGATTGCGGAATAAGAGCAATCTCCTTTCCTCTCAAGGCAGCTTGACGTTCATCTGTTAAGGGTGTTCCGGCATATTTGATCGTCCCTTCAATAATAGCATTGCGGGGTAAAAGCCCTAATACAGCGTGTGCGAGTAAGGTTTTGCCTGATCCACTGGATCCCACAACGGCAAGGACTTCACCTTCATGCACGGCAAGGTCGAGATGATGGATGACTTGCATATGAGTCTGCTTTAGTCCAGATTCATACTGGAGGTAGGAGACGGACAAATCTTCTATTTCAAGAATGGGCATGTTGACTAGCCCCCTTCCTAAGTGAATGGTATGGCAACTTAGCTGTGCATTTATTGGTGTGCATGATGTGGATCTAAGAGCAATCTTATGTTCTCACCCAGCGTCTCGAATAAACGGACGACCATAAGCAGAGCGATTCCTGGGAAGAAGGCCAGCCACCACATGCCTGAAGACAGATATCGCATCGACTCTGAAAGAATGATGCCTATAGCGGGCTGGTGAGGCGATAATCCCAAGCCTATAAAGGTTACAGCCGCCTCATGCAAGATGGCGTGCGGGAACAGCAGAAAGAATCCAACGCATAGCTGGGGGACAAGATGCGGCAGCATATGCCTTGAAGCAATCCAATAGCGAGACTTACCCAGTTGTTTGGATAGTTGTACGAACTCAGCAGTTCGCAGCTGTAATACCTCAGCTCGTATGAGACGGGCAAGGCTAGGCCAATGGGTGATGCCTATCCCAATAATAATGCCTTTCATCCCGCCACCCAGGGCAAAGGAGATTAGGATGAGGCTGACAAGGTGGGGGACGCTTAAGAACAGATCGATAAGCCAGCTAATCACTCGGTCTGCTGTTTTTCCTAAGGTTGCTGCGGCTAACCCAAGTACCAGTGCTACACAAACGCTGATCAATGCGGCAAAGACGCCAACGCCGATGCTGACCGTCAATCCCTTAATGGTTCGGACGAACATATCTCTTCCGAGCCAATCCGTGCCGAATAAATGCTGGATCGAGGGTGCTGCATTCTTGATCGATAGATCCGTAGCTAGTTTCTCTTCTCCTAGGAGTGCAGAGGTTACCAGCACACTGATGAGTATAGAAGCCGCAGTTAAGATCAGAATCAAGATACGTTGTCTGCGATTTAGCTTCAAGGACAATATATATTTTGAAATGGGGTTCTTTTTCGTCGAATGTTCTGTTGGTTTCATTTCCATGTTCCTTCTCTTATTCTAGGATCGATACAACGATAGAGCAGGTCAGCAATGACATTCCCAGCGATGACGAATACAGCGCTGAACATCACTAATCCGAGCAGGAGCGGGACATCACCGCGCAATCCAGCTTCAACGGTTGCTTGGCCTAATCCGGGATAAGAGAATACCTGTTCAGCCAGGACTGCACCTCCAAAGAGCTCACTAAATGAAGCAAACTGCAGCGTAGCAGCAGGAAGTGCGACGTTACGCAGTCCATGTCTCCAGAACAAGGTGAATCCCTGTTCACCCCTTGCTCTGGCAAATAATACATAATCACTGGATAGAACATCCACAAGCTTCTGCCTAGTATGCAATGCGATGTTAGCTACGCCCACGATGCTTAAGGTTAGGACAGGCAGAATAAGATGTCTCATGCGATCCATGAAGGTCACTTCTGCGGATGTTACCCCTGCCGGAACACTCATGCCAATTGGAAACCAGTTGAGCCATACCGCGAATACCATGACTAGCAGCAGTCCAATCCAGAACGTAGGCGTTGCCGCTAACGTATAGCAGTACCATTTAATGAAGCGATCAATCCATCTCGATTGATTCATGGCTGCGATGACACCTAGGCTAAATCCCATCACTCCTGATAAGATCCACGCTAAGCTCATTAAGGCAATGGAGTTGATGAATTTTTCACTTAACACTTCGGCTACGGGTTGGCGATAGATCATCGATGTTCCGAGATCGCCTGACAACAGGGCTGAACCCCAGCGCATAAATTGCTCTGGGGTTGATAGATCTAAGCCCCAATAAGCCGCTATACTCTCGCGTTGTTCTGGGCTCACTCGCATCATATCCGCGCCAATGTAAGCTTGAATTGGATCGATGGGCGAGTTCTTGACTAGCAAGAACGTTATAAGGCTAAGGGCGAATAAAAGAGTGATAACTTTAAGTGCTTTCATTGCCAGCCATGCTGTCAGATGTTGAATGAAGTGCGCCTTCACATTAATCATTCCATTTCCATTCTACGATGTTATCTGTTACGGGCCAGCCATGGCCGTGAGGATGAATGCTCTGCGTTCCAATGTTAAGCTTCTCGTTTACTAAATAGAGATGGTCTATATTGACCAGCCATACCCACGGCGCATCGCCCTTGGCGCTAAGTCCCGTTTGCCCGTCCCATTGGGCCAGCTTCCAATAGGTGTTGGCGTCGTCTTGCTGCGTTGCAGATAAAGCTTGCTGCATATATTTATCCACCGTGGGGTTGGAATAGAATCCTGTGTTGTAATATTCTTTCCCAGCTTGGTCACTGCTGTATACGTTATACATTTCCAGCGGGTCATGGCTTCCCCATCCCATAAGTACAGCATTTGCGTGCTGCAACGATTTAATGTCGTCCCAGCTCTTGCCTTCAACGTGGATATGTATGCCTAAAGGTTTCATCATATCGGCTGTTAAGATCGCTAACGATTGCCGAATGAGGTCACTCGCCGGATAGAGTAGTGTGAATTCTGCTTTCAGGTTTCCTTTCTCCAGCATTCCGTCTTGATCAGCATCCACCCAACCACCTTCTTGCAGAATGCTTCTAGCTTTGTCCTCGTCTCCATCCTCTATGACCGTCTGCGGATTCCACCAAGGCAGTCCATCAACAATGGTATAAGCTGGGGTGCCATATCCCTCCAACAATCCGTCGACTAAGGCTTGACGGTCTATAGCGACGTTAATCGCTTTACGAATGGCCGCATCAGCAGTGACATCGTTACCAATAGGGTGTCCGTCGGCTGTAGTGCTGCCTGAATTTACAAAGGGAAATGCAATGCCTCGGTTGTCTACTGTTCTCACTGCTTCCAGTCTCATGCCTTGTACGTCTTGTAAGCTAAATGCAGCAGGAATTTGCGCAATATCTACTTTGCCAGCTTTCGCCGCGGCATAGGCTGCATCTTCATTGAGGAAGAGGAAGGTCAAGGATTGAAAATAAGGCTTCGTACCATAGTATTCGGGATTGGCTCGCACCATAAGCTGTTGTCCTTTATCCCATTGCACCAGTTCGTAAGGTCCTGAGCCAATGGGATGCTCGGCGTAGTCTTGGTTATGCGCGTGCTTTGGCACAATGCCCGTCGTGATTAAAGTATGAATAAACGTCGATTGAGGCTGCTTTAAGGTGAACTTTACTGTGTAATCATGGACAGCTTCAATAGATTCCATTACTTGAAGGTCGAGAACGGAACCGCTGTTTGCAGCAGTTTCGAAAGTATAGGCTACGTCTTCAGCCGTTAATGGCACGCCGTCTGAGAATTTCACATCTGACCGCAATTGAATCGTCCATACGCTTCCGTCTTCACTGACGGTATAGTCCGTTGCCAGGTCATTGACCAGTTTAAGATCATGATCTCTAGTGAATAAAGTGCTTTGAAATAAAGGCGAACCATAACGCCCCCAACCGGTTGTTGGATCGAATCCCGCCTCTGGTTCAGAACCTACAGCTAGGACTAAGCTGTCCTTGTGAACAGGGTCCTGGGCATGTTGGTCTTGCTCTAAGCTTGGTGACGGAGAACAACCTAACATGGAAATACATATAAGGCTGGTTAATAAAAATAGCAGACTTGTTCGCATGCTTAGTCTTCTTGTGCTTCTAGTTATTGTCACTGATGTTCACTCCCCGGCAGCTTGTTTACTATGTAATAATGTGAATCACACGATTTAGAGTCTAACAAGGTGGCACAATTTTGTAAATACGTAACACAAAAATGAACACACTTTAAAAATATAGATAACACCTTGGGCATTTATGCATAGGCTACGATAAAAGAATTAAAAAATGAAAGGAGGACACACGCGCAGGCAATGTTATTATGGCGACAAGATGCCGCTACGCATACTGGATGAGGGAGTTTTGGAAGCTTCAAGAGGCGGGCACTATCTTCAGACCCAATAGAGAAACAATATATAGACTTGTGAACCTATGGTCAATTAAAACAGTAAAAGAGCCTCCTTACGGAGGCGATTCGTATGTATAAATGGCGCGCCACGCCGGGACTCGAACCCGGGACGCATGGTTTAGGAAACCATCGCTCTATCCAGCTGAGCTACGGGCGCAACGTTGATAGTATAGCATATTCAATCTAATAAAACCAACGAGTAATCGTATAAAAACTGCATTTTACTTCCGAAGATTAGGCTGGGTGTTGTCCTTTATGTCCCTTAACAGCTTCAGGGATAATGATGCCTAAGATAATCACAGCGACGCCCATCCACTGCAGCCAGCTAACATGCTCTCGTAGAACAAAGCTCGAGAGTGTTACCGCCATAGGCAGCTCGGCTGCGCTTAGAATTGATGCCCAACCGCCGCCGATCTTCGGTACACCAACCGTAAATAAAAAAGTGGGGACCACGATACCCAGTAAAGCCAATCCTAATACCCATACCCACAACCCATTGAATAGCGTGCCATTCCATAGAAATACAGGTGGAAACACGATAAAAGTGATCAACATAGCACCTGTAGCAATGATCGAGCTTCGCACCATAGGACGCACTTCCACCGCTGCTCTCCCACTGAATAAGATAAACAAGGCATAACTGATCGATGCGCCCAGACCAAGTCCTAAGCCAGCCCACGTGAAGGTGAAGCTTTGTTCTTGCAGGATGCCGCCCGCCAGCAGAGTCCCGATGAATAAAGGGAGGAGGGCGATAAGCTTCATTCGTTCAGGAATACGACGCTCCAGCAAAGCTTCAATGAGTACTCCGATCCAAGTAAATTGGAAGAGGAGGACAATCGCAATCGAAGCGGGTATCGTTATTAACGAGGCGTAATATAGAATGCCCGTCAGCCCCATGGTTGTCCCTGTAAGTAGAAGTTGAATCCATTGTTTTGCAGACACCTTTGCAATGGGGGCTGCAGTCGGTTTGGATTCACTTCTTCTGTTTAGCCTGCCAAGCATAACAAGCAGCCACAAGCCTACACAACCAAACATCATTTGGCCGCCGACCACTTCATTGACAATATACCCTTGATTGTATGCAAATACGACAATCGTAGATAAGACACCGTAGCAGCAAGCACCCAAAAAAACTAATACACTATATAACTTGGTTGAATCGGATAAACGTGTGATATGGACTCCTCCGTTCTATTAATAATGCTGTATTCTTAATATGTTTAACCGCTGACAATGGTCACGTTTTTTCAATAATATCCACCATGGTGTAAGCCTAAATTATGGTAGTATAATCAAGAGGTGATGATGAATGAGTTGGCAAACGTTGTTTCAGAACGAACATGTCAGTTTAGTGCTGGACTCTAACCAGAGGCATTGCATGCTTGAGGTCAACAGCGGCGGCTTTCAACCCAAGTATGTTTCGCTGCATTTGGATGAGAAGGGACTTGAGCAGCTTATCGGAGAGCTGCAAAAGGCAAAGACAGCATTACAAGCCTTGACTTAAACGAGATTGTGCACCTTATACGGTAGAATTAGGATTTTCCTAAGTGCCTCGTTATAGTCATTAAGGATTTGGCAGCTCAATGTTATCCGCTTCGCTGGCATTTTTCCGTTTTGGCTTTGATCGAAGCGTTTTGAAGAATGCTTTCAGCACTTGGCTGCATTCTTCTTGTAAAATGCCCGTAATCAGTTCTGTCCGATGATTAAATCGCTCCTCTTGAAGCAGGTTCATCAATGTACCGGCACAACCTGCTTTGGGATCGGCAGTCCCGTACACGACGCGCGGAATTCTGGATTGAACAATAGCCCCTGCACACATAGGACACGGCTCCAAAGTTACATATAATGTGCAATCCAGTAATCTCCATGCGCCAAGACGCTTGCTGGCTTCCTTAATTGCAATTAATTCCGCGTGTGCTGTAGGGTCATGTGTGCTTTCCCTTAAATTATATCCTCGGCTGATGATTTCCCCATGCTTTACGATAACAGCGCCAATAGGTACTTCTTTTAATGCTCCAGCTTTATGGGCTTCTTCAATCGCAAGCTGCATCCAACGCCGATGTTCTGCTTGATCACCACTAATATCTTGCATGACTTCCATTATTATTCCTCCGTTATTCACAATTCCTGTTCGGTTTTAAATTTAAATATGATGATTATCCACAAGCTAACATGAAGTGTTTCAACGCATTATAAGGCAGAACAAGCATTCTTGTGCACAGCATGTGGATATTTCTGTGGATAAGTAGTACTTATGCACAGGTGAATATTTTTTGAAATTGGTTTTATTGTATGCCAAGCGTTTGGTTAGATCAAGAAACGTCCATCCTTTCTAGATCCAGCGTGTCAAGTTGGGCCATCAGTGAATAAGATATCGTATGCAGAAAGGAGTGTGGATTGATATTGAGTGCAGAGGCTGTGAATAAAACTGCAATTTTAGGTGAGGCCCAGGCAGATGCTTATCAAATGAATACTTTTTTACATCGAGTAAATCCACAGGCTCCCCTCTATGCGGAGCTTTATTTATCCATTGGTAAGTTGTATGGAATTCGGGGCGATTTAGCTTTTGCTCAGGCCATTAAGGAAACAGGTTATTGGCGCTTTGGAGGCTCTGTTCGCGCTGACCAGAATAATTTTGCAGGTTTAGGCGCTGTGAGTAATCAGACGCAAGGGGCTTCGTTTCCAACACCGGCAGAAGGTATAGAGGCTCAAATCCAGCATTTATATGGTTATGCAACGAAGGCTCCTTTACCTGCTGGAACTAGACCGGTTGATCCCCGCTGGGGGATTCTTGTTCAATCAGGCTTAAGAGGCACAGCCCCCTTCTGGGAAGATCTCAATGGGAAATGGGCTGTACCCGGACAAGGATATGGCCAGGACATTGTTGCCTTGTGGCAAGAGATGCTTAAGCTGCCTAAAGCTGAAGAGCCGGTCAATTGGAAACAAACCGCCATGCGTTGGTTGACATCGGAAGGCCTGATTACATCGGAGCATGATGCAGATTCACCTGTAACTTGGGCCGAATTTGGTGTTGTATTAAGTCGGTTTAAAGCCCAAATGGACAAAAGGGCATAAAAACGGTAATATGTATTGCGCAAACGGTTCTAATTTCATATAATTAATGAAATAATGGTAATTTATACCTAGGTCAATTTATGGATTAGGTATAAGGCTTTCATTGAATTCGATAAAGGCAAACCTATCGAAAGATAGGGACGCAAAGCCAGGGGTCTAAGGTTTAGCATAGGCTGAGCTATTGACGGCTAGGTTACCGACAATGAAGCGAGCAGTATGCTCGCCAGAGATAATATCGGTAATTAAGCCTTTCCTACATGAGGGAAGGCTATTGTTGTTCAATGCAGCCTCTGCTTCCAAAAATAGAATTAAGTAGAGGTGAATTGCAGTGGGCATGTTTGGTGCAATGAATCAGCGGAAGCTAGGATATAAGCGTGATTTTCAAGACGAAGTTGGCATTCTAATGGATAGCCGGACGGTAGTGGAAACCATGGATTTTGTCTCCACGGGTATTCTGACTTACGCAGAAGGTGATATCATTGAGATTGAAATTGCGGAATTTGATTTATTCAAGCTGGGCGACCCTGTTAAAATCACCATCTATTCTTTGGGAGGCATCTACACGC
Organism: uncultured Paenibacillaceae bacterium; assembly: GCA_964447355.1. GTDB lineage: Bacteria > Bacillota > Bacilli > Paenibacillales > CAYUSG01 > CAYUSG01. The sequence goes on along the minus strand of CAYUSG010000020.1, from coordinate 9,833 downwards.
TTCACACCTCTGTAGTCGCTAAAGATACCGGCGCTATCATTATTATAAATCCACCTGAAAATCAGAAGAAGTTCTTAGGCAGACGCGAATATCCGCGTGTCGATACCAAGAGCAGGGGCATGATTAAAGCGGTAAGTTTGAAGGAATCGGCTCAACGTCAACAATTGGCACAGCCCCTGGATATTCAGGTCACGAATGTTAGTGTGAATGGCATTGCCTTTAGTTTGTTGCAGGAGGGTTATGAAATTCGTCCGAACAGCCATGTGCTTGATGTCGAACTGGATGCGGGCGTTGCCATTGGCTGTGAGATCGAAGTCGTTCGAAAGGAATCGAGCGACAGCGGCATTTATTACGGAGCAAGAATACTGCAATTCCCCAAGGAGAAAATAAATGCATTTCGGGCGTTTATTCTAAGGACGCAGGTTCAGCTTCGAGCCATTGAACGGAAGAGGCAGTTTCAGGCGCGTTCCTTTAATAAATAGCAACGTTACATATCAAACTCCCCTTTAGTTGACTAGAGATGGACATTTCTAAGTCTCTTAAGGGGGGTTTGCTTTTGTAAAATAATTGTGTCTAGAGAACGACTGCTATATAATAATGTAGGAATTTGAATTCAAGTTTGTGAGGAGTTGTCATAGATATGGCTTTAAAAGCGGGAATTGTAGGCTTACCAAATGTAGGGAAATCTACATTGTTTAACGCCATTACACAGGCGGGAGCGGAGTCGGCCAATTACCCTTTTTGTACGATAGATCCTAACGTTGGCGTGGTTGAGGTACCAGACGAGCGGCTAAGCGGGCTTGCCGACATCGTGAATCCGAATCGAATCGTACCGACTGCGTTTGAGTTTGTTGATATAGCGGGTTTAGTTAAGGGCGCCAGTAAGGGTGAGGGGTTAGGTAATAAATTTCTGGCTCATATTCGTGAAGTGGACGCGATCGTACATGTAGTACGTTGCTTTCAAGACGAGAATATTACCCATGTATCGGGAACGATTGATCCGATTAGTGATATTGAAACGATCAATCTAGAGTTGATTTTGGCGGATATTGAAAGCGTGGAGCGCAAGCTTGAGCGTTCAAAGAAAAACCTCAAGAGCGGTGACAAGAAGATTGCCGCAGAGGTTGAGTGTTTAGAGCGTATTAAAGAAGTGCTGTATAATGATCAGCCAGCGCGAAGCTTGGAGCTTTCCGATGAAGAGAAGCTGTTAATTCGTGATCTTCATCTGCTCACATCTAAACCGATTCTTTATGCGGCTAACGTAAGCGAGGATGAAGTTGCAGATGCAGATAACAACCCATTCGTAAACAAAGTGCGTGACTACGCAGCACAAGAACAAGCGGAGGTTATTGCTATCAGCGCTAAGGTTGAATCTGAAATTGCTGAGCTGGAAGGTGAAGACAAAGCGATGTTCTTAGAAGAACTCGGGCTTCAGGAGTCAGGTCTGGATCGTTTAATTCGTGCAGCGTATCGCCTGCTTGGATTAATGACTTATTTTACTGCGGGTGTTCAAGAAGTACGCGCATGGACGATTCCGGCAGGAACGAAGGCGCCTCAGGCGGCAGCTGTCATTCATACAGATTTCGAGCGCGGTTTCATTCGCGCTGAGGTGGTTGGCTACGAGGATTTAGTGACGAACGGCTCCATGAATGCAGCCAAAGAGAAAGGTCTGCTTCGTCTAGAGGGTAAGGACTATGTAGTGAAGGACGGAGACGTTATGCATTTCCGTTTTAATGTATAGGTTGAATGGAAGAGGGTGAAGAACATGCTGGATCGTTTACAGGCTATTGCAGATCGTTATGAGAAGTTAAGTGAGCTGCTATGTGACCCAGATGTCGTTAATGATACGAAGAAGCTTCGTGATTACTCCAAGGAACAATCTGATATCCAGGCGACCTACGATGCCTATATGGAATACAAGAAAGTGACTGAGGAGCTGCATGCAGCTAAAGCGATGCTGCAAGAGAAGCTTGATGACGAAATGCGCGAGCTTGCCAAGATGGAAGTCGAAGAACTGAGCGAACGCAAGGAGCAGCTGGAAGAAGAAATTAAGATATTACTGCTTCCCAAAGATCCGAATGACGATAAGAACGTTATTGTGGAGATCAGAGGAGCAGCAGGCGGCGACGAAGCGGCTTTATTCGCTGCAGATTTATATCGTATGTACACCCGTTATGCGGACTTGCAAGGCTGGAAGACTGAAATTCTAGAGGCGAATGCAAGTGATCTGGGCGGGTTTAAAGAAATTATCTTTGTTGTTCGGGGTAAAGGAGCCTATAGCAAATTGAAGTTTGAAAGCGGGGCGCACAGGGTTCAGCGGATACCGACAACTGAATCAGGCGGGCGCATCCATACATCTACTTCAACAGTAGTCGTGCTGCCAGAAGCCGAGGAAGTTGATATCGAAATCAAAGAAAGTGATATTCGCGTTGATACATTCTGCTCCAGCGGTGCGGGTGGACAGTCCGTTAATACGACTAAATCAGCGGTGCGGGTGACGCACGTACCGACCGGGATTGTGGCCACTTGTCAGGATGGCAAATCGCAAAACTCTAACAAAGAGATGGCGCTTCGTGTGTTAAGGGCTCGTATTATGGATAAAGCGATTCAAGAAGAACAGTCCAAATTGGATGACGAACGTAAAACGAAGGTGGGTACGGGTGATCGAAGTGAACGGATTCGGACGTACAACTTTCCGCAAAGCCGAGTGACTGACCACCGCATCGGTCTAACGCTGCACAAGCTGGATATCGTGCTGAATGGCGAGCTTGACGAGGTTATTTCCGCATTGACGGTTGCAGAGCAAGCGGAACTGATGCAAAAAGGAGAACAATAGGCATGGATAAGAAGCCTCAGACGATACGGGAAGCCTATCTCAAGGCTTCTTCTTTTTTAGAGCAGCATCGCATTGAGAATGCGGCGGCGCAAGCAGAATGGCTCTTAACAGCCGCGTTAGGCTGGGAGCGCACAACGTTCTTTATGGAATGGAACCAGCCGATCGGTGATGGCTTATGGGCAGGTTTAACTGAGCAATTACACCGCAGGGTGGCCGGTGAACCGATTCAGTACATCTTAGGTGAACAAGAATTTTATGGCTTGACCTTTAAAGTTACGCCTGACGTACTTATTCCCAGACCAGAAACAGAGCTGCTGGTAGAGGCAATCGTTAAACGCGGCAAAGCGTTGAATGAGCAGTATCAACGTTCGGAGCAGCCGCTGCACATTGTTGATGTGGGGACGGGCAGCGGAGCTATCGCCGTAACACTGGCTAAGCTGTGTCCTAATTGGAACATTACGGCCTCTGATATTTCGCCAGAGGCGATCGCAGTGGCCCGATCTAATGCGGCGATTCATCAGATGGAATTGCGTGTTAGGTTTGTACAGGGTGACTTGCTTCAACCGTTTGTTCAACAGCGGGAGACGCTGGATATTCTAGTATCGAATCCGCCTTATATTGAGCAGGCGGTGATCGAGCAGCTGCAGCAGGAGGTCAGAGACCATGAACCGCGTCTTGCTCTGGACGGCGGGGAGGATGGGTTGAATCCTTATCGCACGATGGTGCAGCAGCTGAAAGATCTGCCTAGGTATCCCTATGTGGTTGGTTTTGAAGTGGGACAAGGCCAGGCGAGTGCTGTTAAATCAATGCTGGAAACACTTAAGGTTTACACCGACATTGAGATCATTCCCGACTTAGCGGGGATTGACAGACATGTTGTGGCCTGGAACCTTGATTGAATAACCTTCTCTCATAGAGTAATAGATTTGCGCTGCAGCGCACTTTGAATTCCATTCTTATCTTGCGATTTTGCAGAATTCTCATCTATGAATCTATTAATTTTTTAATCTAGCAGGTTTAAGCTGCTATGTATCGGTCCATACTGTTGATAGAAACAGTGAAGGAGCGATGGACAATGAAGCGGACTTATTCCAAACGATTTTATCTATATATTATATTTGTGCTTGTGGTACTGATCATGAGCTGGGAGCAAAGTCAGAATCAAGCGGCTCTGGCATCGGCGGTTATTCCGGAAGAATCTATTCGTTTAAGAATTCTAGCGAATTCAGATCAAGCAGCGGATCAATGGATTAAGCGCAAAGTGAGAGACGCGATTACTGAGCAAATCAATGCGTGGGTGCAAGAGTCGGATACGATCGAGGATGCTAGACTGTTGATTGCAAGCCGGATGGATGAGATTGAACAGAATGTAAGTAGCGTTTTGGCTGAACATGGCTACAGCTACGGATTTCAAGTTGAACTGGGACAAGTCCCTTTTCCAACTAAAATGTACGGCAATCGGGTATACCCCGCGGGCGAATATGAAGCGCTGAGAGTTACTTTAGGCGAAGGTAAGGGGCAGAATTGGTGGTGTGTGTTGTTTCCTCCACTGTGCTTTGTAGATTTAGCTTCAGGTGAAGCCGTAGCGGCTGAAACAGATGAAGCGGGTGCCGAGGCAGCGGAAGATCAAGCCTCTGCTGATTCAGTCAATGAGAAAGAAATGAAAGACCAAGTTTCCATCGCATCCGTGTCGGATACGCAGGAGCCGGAAGTGCGTTTCTTCCTATGGGATTTAATCCAGAATATTGGTGATTGGTTTAAGGGGCTGTTTGCTTAAGCGGGCATCAGTACATGAATACAGATCATGGATGGCTTCGAAAGAGGCCTTCTTATGTTTCAAGATGATAGAGAAGGGATCGTAATCAATAATGGGCAGTAGTAAGCATAATACAAAAGTATGGAAGTTGAGCCCTCAGGATCATTTGAGTGAGGATCGTTTGGCAGAGGCGGGGGATATATTAGCTGCAGGCGGCTTGGTTGCTTTTCCGACAGAAACCGTATACGGGCTAGGGGCGGATGCGAGGTCTTCGGAAGCGGTCCAACAGATTTTTGAGGCCAAGGGAAGACCTAGCGACAATCCGTTAATCGTTCACCTGTATAATAGTAAGCAAGCAGAAGGTATTGCTGCGGAACTCAGTCCATTGGCTCGACAACTGATGGATCGCTTCTGGCCAGGACCGTTAACGATTATTGTCCCCGTGAAACCAGGCGCCATTGCAGCTAATGTTACTGCGGGCTTGGATACGGTTGCCTTACGTGTGCCCAATCACTCACTGGCTCTATCTTTAATAAAAGCAGCGAATTGCCCTGTTGCTGCACCGAGTGCGAATCGGAGCGGGCGACCCAGCCCCACAGAAGCAAAGCATGTATTAGAAGATTTGGAAGGCCGTATAGACGGCATAGTGGACGGAGGCGCGGCGGGTATTGGATTAGAATCCACTGTGGTGGAAGTCAAGGACGATTCGATTATCGTTCTTAGGCCGGGAGGTATTACAGTGGACGACCTAAGGGGAATAACAGATCAGGTGAAACTGGATACGAACATAACGAACGATGTTTCAGCGCATGATGGATCTGCGCCGCGTTCACCCGGGATGAAATATCGCCATTATGCTCCAAAGGGCTCCCTTACTTTAGTAAAGGGCGAGGCCTCGAAGCGAATTCGCTGGATTAATGAACAAATTCAAGAAGCTAAAGTCCGCGGACATAAAACGGGCGTATTAGCATTTCAAGCACATAGGCATGACTATTCGGCCGACACCGTTATATCTATGGGGGACGAACAGCAGCTTGAACAAGCCGCAAGGAAGCTCTATGATGCGCTGCGGGCATTTGATGAGGCTCGGGTTACGATGATTTGGGCGGAAGCAACCTTAGAATCAGGCATGGGCCTAGCGTTGATGAATCGTCTGATGAAGGCCGCGGAGTATCAAGTCGTCCATATCTAAGACATGTTTCCTATCCCTGCTGCATATTCTGTTTAAAGAAATGTGGACAGGGAGGGGAAGGGATGTCGGAATTAACAGTCCATCTCGGAGAGTTGTTAACCATTACCATTATGGCTGTCGCCCTGGGAATGGACGCTTTTTCGTTAGGCATTGGTATTGGCATGAAGGGAATACGTCTCCTTGATGTTATGAAAATCAGTCTAGTGGTGGGCTTTTTTCATATTTTGATGCCATTGTTTGGAATGTTTACAGGCCATTATTTGGGATCCATTTTAGGAGATATTGCGATTCTCACGGGTGGCGGTCTGTTAATTTTGCTGGGGTCCCACATGGTCTACAGCTCTCTAAAGGGAGATGACGTGAAATCGATCAATCATTCTACCTTTTGGGGCGTGTTATTATTTGCTTTAACAGTGAGTATTGATTCCTTCTCGGTAGGTATTTCCCTTGGATTATTCGCTTCGGACTTGATTCTGAGTGTGATGATGTTTGGCTTGCTTGGCTGCTTGATGTCGACGACAGGACTGATGCTTGGAAGACGTGTTGCTCCGTGGTTCGGAGATTATGGGGAAGCGCTCGGCGGTGTCATTCTTTTCGTGTTTGGATTAAAGTTTATCTTGTAATGAAAGTATGCCGGATGCTTTTTGCGCAAATTGCAAGTGTTAGGTACAATACAGTATAGAAAAATAGATGCTTTTCATCACCACATTGGATGACAGGAGGAATGCGCAGACCATGAAGCATATTTTGTTTGTCTGTACGGGCAACACCTGCCGAAGCCCTTTAGCCGAAGGGATGTTTCGTCAATTAGCCAAAGCGCGGGGCTATGCGGTCGAGATTCGTTCAGCAGGCGTACATGCGGTTGACGGTCAACCGATTTCGCAGCATTCATCGACCATTCTGGAACAAAAAGGCATTACAGAAACACTGACATCTAGCGCATTGAATGAAAGCGTGATGGCTTGGGCGGATCTGATATTAACAATGACGATGAATCATAAAGCAGCGATCATACAGCAGTACCCTGAAGCTGTTGAGAAGGTATATACACTTAAGGAATACGTAGGGACCGATGCTAATCATCAAGATGTGATCGAAGAGAGAGATCGCTTGTTATCCGAACTGCAGATGAAACAAGCCCTGTCTGAACCGATTTCACAGGAAGAAGCGGAACGCTTCTATGCGCTGCAAGCCAAGCTGCCAGACCCGGATGTAGCGGATCCATTTGGCGGTTCTATAGCGGATTATGAAAGCTGCGCTCAAGAGATTGAAGGGTTGCTTTATCAACTGGTTGACCATTTGAAATTAACACGTGAATCGGAATCATAAGACCATCTTTACAGTGCAGCGATTATAAGCTATCATTAGTTGTAAAGATCATGTACTCGGTGTAACTGGCGACAAGTGGAACCAACCACAATGGAGCACTGGGTGAATACGGCCGGTCGCCTGGGCAAAGAGTTTGAATGGATGCGCAACACCTGCCATCTGTTTGAACTCTTTTCTTTTGGAATGGGGTACACTAGGGGCATCGGTTAGACAACATTGGAATTTTACCAAACCATTCAAGGAGGCATTTTCCATGAACATTGCAATTGGCGCAGATCATGCAGGTTATCGCTTGAAGGACGACATTAAAGCTTTGCTTGAATCACTTGGGCATAAAGTAGCTGATTATGGCTGCAACTGTGCAGACTCTGTCGATTATGCGGACTATGCAATTGAAGTTTGTGATCAAGTAGTAGCAGGTAACGCCGATAAGGGGATTCTGATTTGCGGTACGGGGATAGGCATGAGTATTGCAGCTAACAAAATTCCCGGCATTCGCTGCGCGCTTGTATCCGATACGTTCTCAGCCAAGGCTACACGTGAGCACAATGATACGAATGTTCTAGCCCTGGGCGAGAGAGTATTGGGCCCCGGTTTAGCTTTGGATATTGTGAAGATTTGGGTTGAGACGGAGTTTTCCAAAGCCCCTAGACACGAGAATCGCATCAATAAAGTAAAACAAATTGAACAAAAATACGCCATTCATCCTTAGGCTGAATGTCTAACGAGGGCGGTGATCAAGATGTCGAGCTTATCTCACATTCGTGCTTCAGTCGTAACATTGCTGCAGGAGCTCGTGGAAGTTGGTCAAGTACAAGCCGGTCAAATTGTCATCATTGGGACAAGTACCAGCGAAGTCATTGGCAAGCATATTGGTACAGCAGGTGCTGAGGATGTGGCTGAGCACATTTTTAAAGGGGTCGAATCGGTCAGTCGCGAGGTTGGCTTCTACCCTGCCTTCCAATGCTGTGAGCATTTGAATCGGGCTTTAGTGGTGAATCGGGAATTGTTGAGCCATGCACCTCTTGAGGAAGTATCGGTTATCCCTGTTCCCAAGGCGGGGGGCTCTATGGCTTCCTATGCTTATCGTCAGTTCGAACAGCCATGTGTGGTAGAACATATAAAAGGACATGCAGGTATTGATATTGGTGATACACTCATTGGGATGCATCTGCGGCATGTGGCCGTTCCATTTCGTTCATCGATCAGAACCATTGGAGAAGCGCATGTCACGGCAGCGTATACGAGACCTAAACTGATAGGCGGATCTAGAGCCGTATATGCCCAAGATAAGCAGAAGTCGTCTGAAGAACAAACCAGCTGTTAATCCAGCGGGTTCAAGATAGATCATATTATTTTATAAGGCGTGTTATGGCCAGAGGAGGATTTTAGTAGAATGGAACAATTACGTAAAGCAGATCCTGAAGTATTAAAAGCGATGGGGCTGGAACTAACTAGGCAACAAGACAACATTGAATTGATTGCATCCGAGAATATTGTAAGCCGAGCAGTTATGGAAGCGATGGGCAGCGTATTAACTAACAAATACGCGGAAGGATACCCGGGCAAACGTTATTATGGCGGGTGTGAACATGTTGACGTTGTAGAAGATATCGCTCGTGACCGTGCGAAGCAAATTTTCGGCGCAGAACACGCTAACGTTCAACCGCATTCCGGTGCTCAAGCGAATATGGCTGTTTATTTGGCAGCACTTAATCCTGGCGATACCGTGCTTGGTATGAACCTTGCACATGGCGGACACTTAACGCACGGCAGCCCTGTTAATGCATCTGGTATCCTATATAACTTTATACCTTACGGTGTAAACGAAGACACTATGATGCTGGATTATGACGAAATTCGTAAATTAGCATTCAAACATAAGCCGCGTATGATTGTAGCGGGTGCAAGTGCATATCCACGTACGATCGACTTCGAAATTTTAGGCCAAATTGCCAATGACGTAGGTGCGTTCTTATTCGTTGATATGGCGCATATTGCGGGTTTAGTAGCTGCTGGATTGCATCCAAACCCAGTGCCGCATGCTCATTTCGTAACGACTACAACACATAAAACACTTCGCGGACCTAGAGGCGGTATGATCCTTTGTCGTAAAGCGTGGGCACAAGCGATTGATAAAGCTGTATTCCCAGGCTCCCAAGGCGGTCCATTAATGCACGTCATCGCTTCCAAAGCGGTAGCATTCGGTGAAGCTCTTCAGCCTGAATTTAAGACTTACGCTCAGAACGTAATTAACAATGCAAAGACATTGTCTGAAGCGCTAATCGGTGAAGGATTGAACATTGTTTCTGGCGGTACAGATAACCACTTGATGCTGGTTGATACTCGCAACTTGAACATCACTGGCAAGTTAGCTGAGCATTTATTGGACGAAGTAAAAATCACAGTTAACAAAAATGCGATTCCATTTGACCCTACCAGCCCATTTGTAACCAGCGGTATCCGCATTGGTACACCTGCGGTAACGACTAGAGGCATGGATCAGGCAGCAATGAAAACCATTGCGAAAGTTATCGCGATGACGTTGAAGAATCCAGAGGATGCAGCTGTAAAAGCTGATGCCCGCGGATTAGTGAAGCAATTGACGGAGAAATTCCCTTTGTATGAAGGAATGAGCTATTAAAATTTAATAGGTTACAACAAAGGGGCTGTCTATTAAGTCCCAAAAATAAAGCAAGTGGAGAAAAACGACGATTCGT